>NZ_JBVVPQ010000059.1:0-43264 GCF_055811695.1 Bradyrhizobium sp. MI1.3
TATTTTGCCGATCGGCTGGCGGGGCAGTGAGGGCGTGACGTCTCTCCGCCGTCGTCCTGGCGAAAGCCAGGACCCATTACCCCAGGCGGGACTCGTTACAACGACTGGCAGTCACGTACCTGGTAACTGGCAGTCTTCGCCAAACTGAATTCGGTGGCTATGGGTCCTGGCTTTCGCCAGGACGACGGCCGCGGGTGAATGATGCCATTCGCCTCATGCCTCACTTCGTCCCCTTCGCCATTCTCTCCAGCTTGCGCTGTAACGGCGCCCAGTACGTTCCCGGGCGGAAGCGCTGCAGGAGATCCATGAAGCGGGCGTCGTTACCGATCAGGATGCGTGGCTCGTTTCTTTCGATGCCCCTGATGATGCGCAGCGCGGCGTCTTGCGGCGTGGTCTTGGCTGCGTTCTCGAACCGCTCGATCGATTGCGACCGGCGCGCATTGTCGGTGACGCCGACCCCGGTGTGCGAATTGCGGGCGATAGCGGTGGCGACGCCGCCGGGATGCACCACCGACAGCCTCACGGCGCTGCCCGCCATCGCAAGCTCGTGCCGCACGCTCTCGGAAAAGCCGCGCACCGCGAATTTCGCCGCGGCATAGGCCGACTGTCCCGGCGGGGCGATGATGCCGAAGATCGAGGACAGGTTGACGATGTGCGCCTCGCCCATCGTCTTCAGATGCGGCAGGAAGGCGCGCGTGCCGTGCACCACGCCCCAGAAATTGATGTCGAACAGCCAGTCCATCTGCGCCTGGTCGATCTCCTCGAACGAGCCCATCAGCGCCACGCCGGCATTGTTGACGACGATGCCGAGCGCGGGATGCGCGACGGTCGCCTCACGCGCGAACTGCGCGATGTCGTCGGGTTCGCTGACGTCGAGGCGATGCAGGCTGACCTTGCATGCAGCTCCGATCTCGGCCGCGAGCGTCTTCAGCCCGGCCTCCTCGCGATCGGCGAGCGCGAGATCGCAGCCGCGCCGCGCAAGCTCGATCGCCAGCGCGCGGCCGATGCCGCTTGCCGCTCCGGTGACGGCGGCGGCGCCGCGGATCGCAGTCATGATGATCCCCCGTCGAGCCTCTCGAGCGGAACTATGATTTACATTTTTTCATATTGGAACCGAACCGCATCGCGGTTCCCACCTTAACCTACGTTACTTGATGAAGACAGGCAGCATTGGGAGCCGCCGATGGGACAAGCACAGCCATTTCGCGCCACCGCACTGATCGTGGAAGACGACCTCATGCAGAGGGAGATGCTCAGTCTTCTTCTCGAAGAAAGCGGCTACGACGTCATTCAGTGCGAGAGCGCCGAGGCGGCCGAGCTGGTGCTCGACAAAAGCGCGGGCGTGCTCTGCCTGATGATGACCGACGTCCAGCTTGCCGGCCGCATGAACGGGGTCGAGCTCGCGCACGTCGCCAAGGACCGCAACCCCAGGCTCGACATCGTCGTCACTTCCGGCCGCCCCTTGATGCAGGCCTTGCCCGACGGCGCAAAGTTCTGGGCCAAGCCCTGGGCGCCGCTCGACGTGCTCCGAGAGGCCGAGATCGCGCAGCTGTCCTGACGGTCGGTCCGGCTGGCCGGCTTTCGTGGTCCCGGGCGCGGTGATAAGGTCGGTCCATGACCTTGTCCTTCCTGCTCACTTCGCTGATCGTCGTCGCCTCGCCCGGCACCGGCGTGCTCTACACGCTGGCCGCCGCGCTGACCCGCGGCTCGCGCGCGAGCATCGCGGCCGCCTTTGGCTGCACCCTTGGAATCGTGCCGCACATGACGGCCGCGATGCTGGGGCTCGCCGCCGTGCTCCACACCAGCGCGCTCGCCTTCGCCGCACTGAAGTGGTGCGGCGTCGCCTATCTGCTCTACATGTCCTGGCAGGCGCTGCGCGAGACCGGGGCGCTGGCAGTCGACGGCGAGATCCGCGAGCGTTCGGTCGGCCGGCTGATCGTGACTGGCTTCCTGATCAACATCCTCAATCCAAAGCTGTCGATCTTCTTTTTGGCCTTCCTGCCGCAGTTCATCGCCGCGGACGAAGCCCATGTGTTGGCGCGGATGCTGGAATTGAGCGGCGCCTTCATGGCGATGACATTTGCGGTGTTCGTGGTCTACGGCCTCTGTGCGGCCTCGGTGCGCGAGCGCGTCATCTCCCGCCCGCGCGTCATGGCCTGGCTGCGCCGGAGTTTTGCTGCCGGCTTCGCCGCGCTCGGCGCCAAGCTGGCGTTCGCGGAGCGGTAGTTTCTCCAGCCAATAAAAAAGCGGGCCTTGCGCCCGCCGTCTTCAAACTCAGAACTCCCACCCGACGCCCGGGCGGAGCGAGCTCCACCCGGGCAAAGAATAAGAAGCCTCGTTACTTCTTCTTCGCTGCCTTCTTGGCCTTTTTCTTCGTCGCCTTCTTCGCCTTCTTCGCTTTCTTAGCCATAGGATCCTCTTCAGGGTTAATGGTGAAACGCGACACGAGGGATGCTCGGCGGAGGGCCAGCCTCGCAACATCCTCGACGACGAACTCAGCAGATTCGCGCGCTTCTGCCCCGCGCTGTCACATCCGTGTCATCGCGTTATCCACAGCTCAGATGCGTTTTCTGGCGATTTTGGCCCGCGAATCCGCATCGCCGGCCATGCCTAACGATCCGACAATGCGCCAGCCGTTCATGAATCCAAAACCAAAGGCATGTTTTCGCGGATCGCAGTGAGACTCCGTTAAGCGCGACGGCCGCATTGTCCTCCGCAAGAAAACGGGGACGGGTCATGAACGGACAGCTGGCAGGGACAGAGGGCGCGACGCTGCGCGTGTGGCGCGCGCCATGCTGAACGTGCCGACGCTCTGGACCGTGTTCGTCGTCAACTTCCTGGCGCTCGGCCTGATCTGGGCCTACGTGACGCGCTCCTATCCGAAATTCGCGGCCGCGCGGTTCTGGATGGCATCGTGCTTCGTCGGCGCGACCGGCACGATGGCGGCCCTGATCCGCCTTTTCGTCGTTTCGCCTGTCCCGCTTCTGCTCGGAGCCGCCGGTGTCATCGCGGCGAGCTGCCTTGCCGCCATGGGCATTCAGCGCTTCTACGGTCGGCCGGTGTCCTGGCGCCTCATGACCGCGACGGGAATTCTCAGCCTCGGCGGCGTCGTGTTCTTCATGGTCGCATACGATCACATGCAGCTGCGTATGCTCAGCTACTCGCTCGGCCAGGCGCTGCCGCTGGCGCTATCGCTGCGTTTGCTGCTCTCGCCGCCGGAAGGCCGCGCCAGTCCGGGAGCCCGGCTCTCCGGCATCGTGATCATCACCATCATCGCGATCTTCGCGGCCCGTGCGGTCGGCAATCTGCTCGGCGGCGATTTCTCGTCGGTCTCCGGAGGGCAGTCTCATGCCGTCATGGTGCTGGGGCTCCTGTTCCTGTCGATGACGCTGAATTTCGGCTTCCTGCTGATGGCGATGGACCGCCTGCGCAACGAAGTTGCCGACCTCGCGCTGCTCGACGATCTCACCGGTGTCGCCAACCGGCGGCACCTGTTGCAGCGGCTGGGTGAAGAATGCGCCCGCTCGGAGCGCAGCAGCGAGCCGTTCTCGCTGCTGGTGATCGATCTCGACGGCTTCAAGGCCGTCAACGACACCCATGGCCATGCCGCGGGCGATGCCTGCCTGCAGCACTTCACCCTGATGGCGCAGACGCGCTTGAGGCCCGGCGACATGCTTGCCCGCACCGGCGGCGACGAATTCTGCGTCGTGCTGCCGTCGTCGACCTTGCGCGAGGCGGCTGTGATCGCCCGCCGCGTGCTCGAGGTCTGCCGCCAGGATGCCGTCAACTGCACCGGCATCGACATCCCGATCGCGATCTCGATCGGGGTGGCGCAGTGGGACCGCGGCGTCGGCCAGTTTCCGGACCGCCTGATCGCGCATGCCGACCACGCCCTCTATGCCGCCAAGAAGAACGGCAAGAACGACTTTGCGGTCCACGATCCGGCGCCGCCGCTCATGCCTGACCCGATCGGTCCAGGCGAGGCCTTGCGCAAATTCGCGTAAGGGCGTGCTAATCTCTGGTCCGCATTGGACCCGCATGATGATCTCTCGCCTGCTCGCGGCCGTTCTCGCCGCTCTCATTCTGATCACACCCGCCGCCGCGACCGACGCCGAGCTCGCAAAGCTCGCGCGCGCCTCCGGCACGCCCGACATTCCCGGCCTGAAGATGGTGTGGCTGGCGCCATGGGGCGATGTCGGCAACGCAAAACCCTGGCGCAACATCATCGTGCACCAGACCGAGGGACCGGCAGGCTCGGCGCGCGGCGGCGCGCAGGTGCAGGCTAAGAATCCCACGCGTCGCGGCGTCACATTGTGGGTCGAGACCGACGGCACCGTCTATTGGGCGGTCGCGGAAAACCTGGTGCCGACCCACGGCGACGGTGCCAACCGCAACGACAATAAGTACATCGACAACAAGCCGACCTATCGCCAGGTGGTGCGCGACAATTCGATCGGCGTCGAGTTCGCCGGCAACTATCCCGACGTCACCACGGGCCCGACCGCGGCGCAGGTCGCGGCGTGGAAGATCCTCGTCCAAATCCTGCGCGCGCGCTACGGCATCCCGCTCGACCACGTCTATGCGCACAACTGGATCGACTACAAGGACGCCCGCTATTGCGAAGGCTGCTGGCTCGCGACGCTGGCGCGGGTTTGGGGGGAGTAGGTTAGGGAGGCGCTGGTGGTGCGCTCTTCCCTTCTCCCCTTGCCGGAGAACGTGGCGCAAAGCGCCGGATGAGGGGTATCTCTCCGCGAATGACCATGTGAGAGGCGTGCTCGCGGAGGCAACCCCTCACCCGTCTCGCTCCGCGAGCCACCCTCTCCCGCAAGGGGAGAGGGGAAAAGCAGCTACACCGGCTCCGACATCCAGCCGAACAACCGCCGGATCAATCCCGGCCGCCGCGGCACTTCCGGCGGGCCGTCCGCTGCCAGCACGCGTTTGAAGAAGTAGTCCAGGAACACCATGTCGTTCGGCTCGGTGACGGTGAATGTCTCGTCGCCGAAATAGACGCTGTAATTGAAGAAGAACGGACCCATCAGCGGGATCGTCGCGGTCGAGGCATAGTCCTTCGAGATCACGAACTCCGAGGGCTCGAGCCCGTGCTCGCGCATCGCCTGCTCGACCAGCGGCAGCTTGCGCATGAACTGGGCGGAGAAGCCGCCGACGGTGGATTGCAGGATGATCGACACGGTGCGTGTCCGTTCTCTTGATGCTGTCGGCCCGATGCTTTTGGTCGGTCGACCGGCAGCGCGGGTTCAAGATGCCTGGTCCGCGTCCTCGCGAACATGCCGCGCCTCACACGCAAACAAAAAAGCCGGCGTTGCCGCCGGCTTTCTGTCTCTTGTCGATCCGCCAATCTCTGGCGCTAGAAACTCGCGCTTAGAGCGCGGCTTCCAGCGCGGCCTGTTCGGCCTTTGCAATCGTGCCCTTGACCGCGGACTGCACCTTCTCGAAGGCGCGGACCTCGATCTGGCGGACGCGCTCGCGCGACACACCGAACTCGGCGGCAAGGTCTTCCAGCGTCATCGGCTCATCGGCGAGGCGACGGGCCTCGAAGATGCGGCGTTCGCGCGGGTTGAGCACACCCATGGCACCGTTCAAGGCGTCGCGGCGGTGATCATACTCTTCGTGCTCGGCCAGCATGGCTTCCTGGTTGGGCGAATTGTCGACCAGCCAGTCTTGCCATTCGCCGGCTTCGCCGTCGTCGCGGATCGGAGCGTTGAGCGACGCGTCGCCACCGAGGCGGCGGTTCATGTCGACCACGTCCTGGGCCGTGACGCCGAGACGCTTGGCAATGATGGCCACCTGGTCGGGGCGGAGATCGCCTTCGTCCAGCGCGGAAATCTTGCTCTTCGCCTTGCGCAGGTTGAAGAACAGCTTCTTCTGGTTCGCGGTGGTGCCCATCTTCACGAGCGACCACGAACGCAGGATGTACTCTTGAATCGACGCCTTGATCCACCACATCGCGTAGGTAGCGAGACGGAAGCCCTTCTCGGGCTCGAACCGCTTCACCGCCTGCATCAGGCCGACATTGCCTTCCGAGACGACCTCGGAGATCGGCAGGCCGTAGCCGCGATAGCCCATGGCGATCTTGGCCACGAGACGGAGATGGCTGGTGACGAGTTGGTGCGCGGCGTCACGATCATCGTGCTCGCGCCAACGCTTGGCGAGCATGTATTCCTGCTGGGGTTCCAGCATCGGAAACTTGCGGATTTCGCCGAGGTAACGGGAAAGGCCGGATTCGCCATTAAGGACCGGCAAGGTAGCTGTACGGGCCATAGTGCGCCCTCCAAACAGGTTCAGGCCCCCGATAGCGGCGGGCCAGGCAGACGACCGCTTGGTTAAAGCCGATCGGTGCTGCGATGTTCCGCGTTGGTCTTCAACGCAAGCGCAATATACTCCATCGCGAGGCAAAAAGGGAAGGATTGCTGACGTCACGTCCCCGTGTGGCAGCTATAACTTTTTGTAATGTAAAGCATTTCTGAAGCGGCCTGCGTCATAGCGCCGCTTTCAGGGCCCCCTGGAGGAGAAGCAAATCCTCCGGCAGAGGCGCTTCCCAGTGGAGTAATTCTCCAGTCCTCGGGTGCTCCAATACCAGCAGGTAAGCGTGCAGGGCCTGCCGCCCCAACGCGGCCAGGACGGCCTGCGACTCCGGGCCCAGCTGGTTTGCCTTGGTCTTGAAATGCGGGCCGTAGACGGAGTCGCCCATCAGGGGGTGGCCGATATGGGCGAGGTGGACGCGGATCTGGTGGGTGCGCCCGGTCTCGAGCTCGCAGGCAAGCAGCGCCGCGATCGGCTTGCCGTCGCGCCCGTTAAAACTCTCCAGAAGCTCCCAATGCGTCACAGCCTCGCGGCCGCCCTGGCGCACCGCCATCTTCTCGCGCGCATGCGGGTGGCGGTCGATCGGCGCGTCCACGGTGCCGCGATGGCGGCCCGGCAGCCCCCAGGCGAAGGCCATGTAGCCGCGCCGCATCGGCCCGGTGCGGCCGTGGTCGGCGAACTGCGCGGTGAGCGAGGCATGCGCGAGGTCGTTCTTGGCGACCACCATCAGCCCGGTGGTGTCCTTGTCCAGCCGGTGCACGATGCCGGGCCGGCGCACCCCGCCGATGCCCGACAGCGATGAGCCGCAATGGGCGATCAGCGCATTGACCAGCGTGCCGGTCTCGTGGCCGGCCGCGGGATGCACCACCAGCCCTTTCGGCTTGTTGAGGACGACGATGTCGTCGTCCTCGAACACGATATCGAGGGCGATATCCTCGCCTTTCGGCTCCGGCGCGGCCGCTTCCGGCACGTCGATTGTGATCGTATCGCCGGAGGCGACGTGATAAGCGGGGTCCCGGATCGCGGCGTCCCTGAGGCTCACCGCGCCCGCCAGAATCAGGGCTTTCAGCCTCGATCGCGACAGTTCGGCAAGGTGCACAGCCAGCACGCGGTCGAGCCGGGTCGAGCCCTCGGAGCCCTCGACGACAATCTCCAACCTTTGCGCAGAGCCAGAATTTTCCATGACGACGTCTGATACCGTTGTTCCCGAACCGAGCCCCGAGCAGGCCGCGCTGTTCGCGCGGGTGCGGCGGATGATGCTGATCGCGGGGTTGACCACGGCGCTGGCAATCTGCGCCGTGCTGATCGCGGTGGGCTACCGCCTTTTCAAGTCCGAGGGAAGGGCGCCCGAGCCAGCAGGCGACGTGACCGCCACCCTGCCCAAGGGCGCCAGAATCGTCTCGACCGGTGTGGCCGGCGACCGGCTCGTGATCACGCTTGATGTCGGCGGCGTCACCGAAATCCGCACCTTCGACGCCCATACCTTGAGGCCGGCCGGAAAGCTGAAATTCGCGAACGAGCCGTGAGTCTGGCCCCGGAACTCGCCGCCATCGTCGCGCTTGCGTGAACGAGAACGTCGTTCCGCTTTGCCTTAACCATCCGCATCCGGGCTGATGCGGTTCGGCTTTCGTCGGGACGACGCCAAGCAGACGTCCAAAACCCCTCGATCCCCGCTTGCCGCCGGCAAAATTCGAGGCTATGTCCTCTCCCTCACGCTCCCTTCGTCTAGCGGTTAGGACGCGGCCCTCTCAAGGCTGAAACAGGGGTTCGATTCCCCTAGGGAGCGCCATTTCTCCTGCCAGACCGGGCACTTCGAAAACCGGCCATTTCCGCTTGTAGCCCCCACCGGCGTGCGCAGTTCGCACGGCTCGGCGCGGGCGCTCTCCTAAGCGATCGTGCCGTCGATCGAGCGGCGGATCACCCGCTGTACTTCTGCATTCGACAGAAACAGATCGTGGTTGATGATGCCCCAGCCCTCCTGCGAAGCATCGACCACGCGCACACCGAGCTGCGCGATGACGGCTTTCTCGGCGGCGCCGACCCTGGTCATTCCACCTGCAATCTGTCCCGACAGCGCCAGGGCGCGATCGTTCGTGGAGGCGATCACGGTGATCTTGCCGGCAAGCGGACCGATGCGGTGGATCGCAGACGAGAACACGTCCATGTCGATATCGGGCGCGGCAAACACCACCGCGCCGATCTTGCTCGTCACTGTGTCGCCGTATCGCGCATAGAGCTGACGCAGGCTTTCGAGCGACAGCATGGTTCCCATGCTGTGCGCAACGATGTTCACGCGGCCGGTGCCTGGCGCCGACACGAGTGCGGAGAGCACGCGCTCAAACTCGTCGCGGGACCACATCGCACTGTCGCGGTCATAGGCATAGTCGAACAGTCCTGCCTTGGAAGGCCAGGAGAACACCATGGTCCGGCCGCGGAACTTGATCCCGTCGGAGAGATGGGCGCCATCGAGCACCGCCGTCTCGAACGTCTGCTTGAAGCCGTGCACATAGATCAGCACGTCTCCTCCGCCGGCCTGCGCGACGAGATCGCCGGCGTCGGCCGACACCGGTTCGACCCGGTCAAGGCGCCAATCGCCAATTCCAACCGAGGCGAGAGAAAGACGGCTCTCATCCGGCGCCCCCAGCTTCGCCCGCGCGACTGTCATGGTCGTCGCGCGCTCCGGGCCGAACCAGGGCTTCGTGCGACCGCCGTTCACCGGCTTGCGCGTGGTGGTGACGAGCAATGTGGGGTCAAGGGATAGCGATGACGCGTCGAAACGCGCGCCGGTCGCACCCAAGCCGGCGCATCCGCCGAGCGCGAGGGCGGTCCCTGCCGACATAAATCCGCCGAGGAGAGCGCGGCGCGAAATAGAATGACAGGGGTCGCGTTGCAGAAGAGGCCGAGCGATCACACGAAACCTTTGGGAACTTTTGTCCACCGTAGCGCCCCGCTACATCCCTGAATGACAATGGGGGCGAGAAGACGGCGGAGCTGCTTCGCGGTCCATTGCTTGGCCTTGGGTCAATCACCTCCGCGGGGCGGGCTAGAGTTAAGGTGACGGTGCACAGAACTCGTGCCGCCTTGTAAGCCGCGATCTTCTTGATCTGTGCTGCCTGTCGGGCAACACAGCCGAAGTCCGTCAACCCCTCCTCACAAAAATATTCCACTTTACCGAAATTCGGAAATATCGTATGTGTCGGCCATCCCAGCCCACAAAAGGGGCGGTCGTACGTCGTCACGAACGCGGGTTGGGAGTTGCGGTGGACGCGGGCGGCGTTAAAGGCGGGTGAGTGGCGTGCAGGGCGAGATGAACCTCGTGAGCATGTCACGAACCGCATCGACGGACGGCGCCGAAGCCCTGCGAAGCCTCTTGGCGAAGCAGGGTCAGCTCGCGTACGGCGAAACCGTGTGGTCCTGGCCGTCGTTGCTACGGTCAAGCCTTTGCGAAGGCGTCAGCGCGTCAACCGGCGCGGTGCCGTGCATTTCGCGGAGGTGACGGAGGCAAGAAGGAACTCGTCTCCGGGGAGAGCGCGGCATAGGCCGTCAAACCATCGCGCAGGGAAGGCCTGGTCTCGGCTGCCCTGTGTCTCCCCTGTGCATTGCGTGTGCAATCAGTTCGCATGGGGGTTTTTATGGGTGCCAGCCGGCGCCCGGTCTTCCCTGCGCCCTTTCTTGGAGGGCGTGAAGCGAGAAGCATAGCTCGGGCAAACCTGCCGCGAGACTGCGAGCGCGTGTCCGCGCCCCGCATGCAAATTGCACCCCCCCTTTCGAGCCTTCCTTGCGAGCATGATGCGTCGGCATCGGTGGAGGTGGTCGTCCCTCCCGGAATCTGCCTTGATGCGAAATCAGCGTGAGGGAGCGACAATATGAGCGGCTTGGTGATCTCTGGCGGCCGGGTGGTGGATCCCGCCAGCGGAATGGACGCGGTTGGCGATGTGGCGGTGGTGGACGGCAGGATCGCCGCGGTCGGCGCCTCGCTCGGCAGCGCGGAGCGGGTGATCGACGCGACCGGCCTCGTGGTCGCGCCCGGCTTCATCGACCTTCATGCGCATGGCCAGTCGCTCCCCGCCGATCGCATGCAGGCATTCGACGGCGTCACGACGACGCTCGATCTCGAAGCGGGTGTGCTGCCGGTCGGCTCCTGGTATGAGCGCCAGGCGCGGAAGGGGCGCGTGCTGAACTACGGCGCCGCCACCAACTGGGCTTTTGCGCGCATCGGTGCAATGACGGGCTCCAATGCGGAGAGCTCGCTGGAGGCGTTCGGCAACGCCATGCGCGATCGCCGCTGGATGGACAACGTCGCGAGCGATGCGGAGGTATCGGGCATTCTGGAGCGCCTTTCGCGCGGTCTGAACGAGGGCGGCATCGGCATCGGCATCTTGAACGCGTATGCGCCGGGCGCCGGCGTGCAGGAGCTGACCGCGGTCTGCCAGCTCGCGGCCGCGCAGGACGTGCCGACCTTCACCCATGTCGCCTACATGTCGCGCGTTGATCCCGAGAGCGCGGCGGAAGCCTATATCCGCCTGATCGGTTATGCCGGCGCCACCGGTGCGCACATGCACATCTGCCATTTCAACTCGTCGAGCAAGACCGACGTCGAGCGCTGCCGCGTGCTGATCGCGAAAGCGCAGGCGCAGGGCCTGCCCATCACCGTCGAGGCCTATCCCTACGGCACCGGCTCGACCGTGCTGGCGGCGGCGTTCTTCAGCGACCCCGAATTCGTCGAGCGCAACGGCACGGGTTACGATTCCGTGCAGCGGGTCACCGACGGCCATCGCTTCAGCGATCGCGAGGAGCTCTTGAAGGCGCAGGCCGACGAGCCGTCGTCGCTGGTGCTGTGGCACATCCTCGACACCGAGAACAATGCGCATCACCGCGACCTCCTCGACATGTCGGTGCTCTATCCCGGCGGCGCGATCGCGTCCGACGCGATGCCGTGGACGACGTCGGACGGCAAGACCTATACGGACGATGCCTGGCCGCTGCCGGATGACGCCACCTCGCATCCGCGCTCGGCCGGCTGCTTCACGAAATTCATCCGCGAATGGGTACGCGAGCGCAAGACCGTGTCGTTGCTCGAAGGCGTGCGCAAATGCGCGCTAATCCCCGCGGAAATCCTGTCGCAAAGCACGCCCGCGATGCGCGCCAAGGGAAGGCTCGCCAAGGACGCCGATGCCGACATCGTCGTGTTCGACTACGAGAAGCTCAGCGATCGCGCGACCTTCGCGGCGATGAACCGCCCGTCCGAAGGTGTGCGGCACCTCGTGGTCAGCGGCCAACCACTGATCACAGATGGTGTGCTGGATGTGGCGGCGCGGCCCGGCCGTCCGGTGCGCCGCCCTGTCGTCGGGGGCTGAGACATGCCGGTTCCCATTCTCCTGGTGACGGGCTTTCTGGGGGCCGGCAAGACCACTGTCGTGAACCATCTGCTGGCGCATGCGGAGGGGCGGCGAATCGCCGCTGTGGTCAACGATTTCGGCGCGATCAACATCGATGCCGAGCTGATCGCGGGCGCGAGCGACGGCGTGGTCAGCCTCGCCAATGGCTGCATCTGCTGCTCGCTCGAAGGCGACCTGCTGCACACGCTCGCGACGCTGCTGCGGCGTGATCCGAAGCCGGAATACATCGTCATCGAGACCAGCGGCGTCGCCGATCCCGCCGACATCGTCCGTAACCTGATGGATCCCGTGATCGTGCGCGAGGCGCCGCTGGAAACGGTGCTCTGCGTGATGGACGCGGCGACACCGCCCGCCACCCTGGACGACGCGCTGCATCGTTCGCAATTGCGCGTCGCCGACATCGTGGCGCTGAGCAAGCTGGATCTGGCGAACGAGGGCGCGGGCTCCCGCATGCGCGAGGCCATCCGCGCGCAACGCGTTCCTGCCGTGGTGGTCGATGCGCCGCACGGCGAGATTCCTTCCGCGCTGCTGTTTCCCGCAACCGTCGATCGCGCGCCACCGCTACGCGAGCCCGGACCGAAACGTCCCGCAGAGCAACGCTTCGAAACCCTGAGCTGGACCTCGGACCGCCCGATCTCGCTGCCCCGCCTGCAGCAGGCGATCGGCCGGCTTGCGCCAAAACTCGCGCGGGCAAAAGGCCTGTTCGAGACCGTCGAGCAGCCCGGGCGCCAGATGGTGTTTCAATTCGCCGCCGGCCGCGCCACGCTCGCCCCTGGCGAAGTGCCGATGTCGGGCGCGCCGCGTGCGCGGATCGTCTTCATCGCCGAGCTCGGCGTGCTCTCAAAGGCGGAGCTCGACGGGATCATGGAGACCTGTGTTGCCGATCGGTGAAGCTATCACCTCAAGCGAATTGCGCGAGGCGAGCACGGTGATCTGGCAGGACCGCTAAGGTGTCAGCAGAACGCGAGCGCGTTGACGGCCCTCGTCGTCGCAATCCCGTTCTCGTTGCCGACGAACTGGCAGACGGCGGATTCGAGCTCACCCGGCTGGTTGCCTCGTGCCACCGCCAGCAGTCGCATCAATTCCGTTTCGTCCTGCGACAGGCGCCGGCACGACGGCGGCATGAAGCACAATTGGCAGGGCCGGCCGCTGCGCAGAATTCTGACCAGCGCGGCAACGCGTGCGACCAGCAGCGGGCTGTCGGCGATGCCAGGCGCCTCGTCGGCAAAGCGATAGGCCGCCTCCCAGCAATCGGACGCGCCGGTCGCATAGGCGGCAGCGATGAACCGCAACAGCGAAAGCGTGACGCGGCCAAAATCATCGTAGCTCTCGACATTAGGCCGCGTCGCAAGCGCGGCCTGGAGCGGACAGAGCCGCGCCTGGCCGGCTTCCGTGACGGGCACAAAGCCGCAACTATCATGCATCATGCGCGATCCCGGTCAGTGCAAGGTGGGGCTTCCGACCAGCCAGCTCTTCATCGCCATCGTCCGGTCATGGTCGAAAGACGGAACGTGCCGGTCGGGCAGGATGAGACCCGCCATGCGGAAGATCGTTGCAAGCCCCCGCACCGGCGCGAGAGCCCAATCGGCGCCGACCGGCGGCAGCCAGCATTCGAACTGCTCGCGCGCGATATCGTCGCGCTCTTTCTGCGCGGCGGCGATCGCCCGCAACATGCCGTGCTCGCTGTCGGACATGCGCGGGCAGGTCGGGCAGTGCACCGCGATGGCCGTATGCGCCGTGCAGGCAAAGATCTCGATGATGCATTCCAGCGAAGGCACGGCGTCGCCCACGCGAAAGTGGTCGTAGACTTGGTGGATATCGGCCGCGGTCGGAACAGCGCTTCCGCTGCGCGCCTTGGCCCGAAACCCCCAGATGAAGAGCCGCTCCGCCGCGCTCAGCGCCGGAAGCTCGAGGGACCCTGTCGATGTCGATTGATGCATTGAACCTCTGGCCTCTGGCTGCGCCTACGCCCCGACCGGCGCTGATGATCTGCACCGATCGTTCCGTCAGAGCCCCCTGCAAGTCAACGCTCGGAGGGGCGATGTCGAGGTCTTCTAGTTTTGAAGAGTTCGCATCTCGGATGCAGCCAGCCTCGCGAGCTTGCGAGGCCGTCCGCAGCATGCCGGTAGGATCCTACGGAGTTTTGCGGGTGGTGGGGAACCCGAATGCTTAAAGCTTTGCTAAGGGGCGCGGGATAAACTGGCATATCAGCCCTTCCAATTCTTGCGAGCTCCGATGTTTTTCTCCCGCATCAGTTTCAAGCTGGTCCTGATTGTCGGCATCAGCCTCCTTGGCATGATCGCGCTGGCGCCGATCGCGCTATCGACCCTGCGCGCGCAGATGATCGCGGACCGTGAGGCCAAGACGCAGCACATGGTCGACGTCGGCTACGGCATCCTGGCGCACTACCAGAAGCTCGAGAGCGAAGGAAAACTCCCACGCGAGCAGGCCCAGGCCGGCGCGATCGCGGAGATCAAGAGCCTGCGCTACGACAAGGTCGAGTATTTCTGGCTCAATGACATGACCCCCAAGATGGTCATGCACCCGATCAAGCCCGAGCTCGACGGCAAGGATCTCTCCGGGATGAAGGATCCATCCGGCAACGCGCTGTTCGTCGGCTTCGTTGACGTCGTCAAAAAGCAGGGCGCGGGCTTCTACAGCTACCTCTGGCCGAAGCCCGGCTTCGACCAGCCGGTCGGGAAAATCTCCTATGTGAAGGGCTTCGCGCCCTGGGGCTGGATCATCGGCACCGGTATCTATCTCGACGACGTCGACGCCGTCTTCCGCCAGAATGCGATGACCTTCGCCCTGGTGTGCCTGGCCGTGTTCGTGCTCGTGCTCGGCGCCTCCTTCGTGATCGGCCGCAGCGTGACCCGGCCGCTGGCGAAGATCACCGCGCTCACCGAGCGCCTCGCCTCCGGCGACAGCGCGTTCGACGTGCCCCATACCGACCGTCGCGACGAGATCGGCGGGCTCGCCAAGGCGCTCGCCGTGTTCAAGGACAATGCGTCGGCGGTCGGCCGGATGCACGCCGAACAGCAGGAGACGAAGCAGAAGGCCGACGAGGAGAAGCGCAAGACGATGACCGACCTCGCCGGTAAGTTCGAGGCGAACGTTCAGGCCGTCGTCCGCGACGTCTTCAACGAGGCGCGCGCGATGCAGCAGGCCGCGCAGGGTATGTCCGAGATCGCCGACAAGGCGACCGACCGTGCTAGCTTCGTCGCCACCGCCTGTCAGCAGGCTTCGAGCAACGTGCAGACGGTGGCCTCCGCCGCTGCGCAGCTGTCGTCCTCGATCACCGAGATCAGCCAGCGCGTCGCGCAGGCTGCAAGCGTGGCCGACAAGGCCGCCGCCGACGGCCAGCGCACCAACGACACCGTGCAGGGACTGGCCGCCGCCGCGCACAAGATCGGTGAGGTCATCGACCTCATCAACCAGATCGCCTCGCAGACCAATTTGCTCGCGCTTAACGCCACCATCGAGGCAGCGCGCGCCGGCGAGGCCGGCAAGGGGTTTGCGGTGGTGGCAAGCGAAGTGAAGTCGCTGGCGAGCCAGACCGCGAAGGCGACCGACGAGATCGGCGCGCAGATCACCGCGATCCAGGCCGAGACCAACCAGGTCGTCGGCAACATCGACAGCATCCGCAAGACCATCTTGGAGGTCAACGAGATTTCCTCGTCGATCGCCGCAGCCGTCGAGGAGCAGGGCGCCGCGACCGCGGCGATCGCCCACAGCGTACGCGAGGCTGCCTCCGGCACCGACCAGGTTTCGCAGAACATCTCGGGTGTGACCGACGCGACGGCGGAGACCGGCCAGGCCGCCGGCCTCGTGCTGCAATCGAGTGGCCGGCTGTCGCAGAAGCTGCAATCGCTGGAAGACGAGGTCAGTGCTTTCGTTGCGGGGGTGCGGGCGGCCTAGTATAGCAGGGGATGAATCAGAGTTCTGATCGGCGCGCGCGCATTCTCCTGATCAATCCGAACAGTTCCGTGGCGACCACTGAGATGATGGTCGCCATCGCGAGGTCGACCGTCGTCGACGGCTTCGACATCGACGGCGCGACCGCAACGCGCGCGCCGCAAATGATCGTGACGCCGGATGCGCTGGATGCAGCTTCCGCCGAAGTTCTGGAGATATCGCAGTCGAACCGGCATGCATGCGACGGTATCATCGTCGCGGCGTTCGGCGATCCCGGATTGGCCGGCATCAAGGCCGCGATGAAACTGCCCGCGGTCGGCATCGGTGAGTCCTCGATGGTGGCAGCCGCCGAGAACGGCCGCCGCTTCGGCGTGGCGACCACGACGCCGCTGTTGGAAGCGAAGATCGACGCTCGGCCGGAAGCGCTGGGTCTGCGATCGTATTACACCGGCGTCCGCTTCGCGGAGGGCGATCCGCAGGAGCTGATGCGCGATCCGGCGCGGCTGCGAACAGCGCTCGCGGGCGCGGTCGAGGCCTGCATCGCGCAGGATGGCGCGGAGGCGGTCATCATCGGCGGCGGGCCGCTGGGCGAAGTCGCGCGCGAGCTTCAGCCGATCTTCACCGTGCCGGTCATCGCGCCGATCCCGTCTGCCGTGGCGCGGATTATTCGCCTCATCACGGCACGCGCGACCGACTGAAATTCCGGCCGGCGGGAACGGTCGTCGGGACCGGCGTTCTTGCCCTTGACGGCCTCGGTTAAAGTGACGAAGCAGAACAATCGGACCGGCCGACCCGCGCTTGGGCACGCGGGCATGGAGACGCTGCATGTCGTTCAAGAAGCTCCTGATCGCCAATCGCGGCGAGATCGCCATCCGCATCGCGCGCGCCGCAGCCGATTCCGGCCTCGCGACGGTCGCGATCCATCCCGCGGACGATGCGCTGTCGCTGCATGTGCGCCTTGCCGATGAGGCGGTCGAAATCCCCGGCCGCGGCGCGCGGGCCTATCTCGACATTGAGGCCGTGGTGAAGGCGGCGAGGAGCGCAGGCTGCGACGCCGTGCACCCCGGCTACGGCTTCCTCAGCGAGAACGCTGCGTTCGCGAAGGCCTGCGTCGATGCAGGCATCGCCTTCGTCGGGCCGAAGCCGGCGGCGCTCGAACTGTTCGGCGACAAGGTTGCGGCACGGCAACTGGCAAAGCGCTGCGGCGTGCCAATCATCGCCGGCACCAGCGGGCCCTCCTCGCTGGAGGACATCACGGCGTTCTTCACCTCGCTCGGCAGCAAGCCGGCGATCGTGATCAAGGCGATGGCCGGCGGCGGCGGGCGCGGCATGCGCGTGGTCGAGCGCGCTGCCGATCTCGCGGAGGCCTATGCGCGTTGCCAGTCCGAGGCCAAGGCCGCGTTCGGCTTCGACGGCGTCTATGCCGAGCGGTTGATCCGGCAGGCGCGCCATATCGAGGTGCAGATCATCGGCGATCGCCACGGCGCGATCTCCCACCTCTGGGAACGCGAATGCACCATTCAGCGCCGGCACCAGAAGCTGATCGAGGTGGCGCCGAGCCCGTCGCTCAGCGACGGCTTGCGTGGCCGTATCAGCGAGGCGGCGAAGCAACTCGCCGTGGCCGCGTCTTACGACAATCTCGGCACGTTCGAGTTCTTGGTCGACGGCACTGCCGACGACAGTTTTGCCTTCATCGAGGCCAACCCGCGGCTCCAGGTCGAGCACACCGTAACGGAAGAGGTGCTCGGCCTCGATCTCGTCCGCGCCCAGCTCGCGGTCGCCGCCGGTGCCTCGCTTGCGTCGCTCGGCCTGGCGCAAGGCTCGATCCCGAAACCGCGCGGCTATGCCATGCAGTTGCGTGTCAACATGGAGACGCTGGACGAGCTGGGGGCGACGCACCCGACCGGCGGCGTGCTTGCCGTGTTCGAGCCGCCGTCGGGCCCCGGCGTCCGCGTCGATAGTTTCGGTTACGCCGGCTACAAGACCAGTGCCGCCTTCGACTCGCTGCTGGCAAAGGTCATCGTTCATACGCCGGGTGAAGCCTGGCACGACGTTGTCTCCAAAGCCGCGCGCGCCTTGCGCGAGTTTCGAATTGACGGCGTCGTCACCAACATCGCTTTCCTCCAGGCCGTGCTGGCGCATCCCGATTTCAGGGCTAACCGCATCGCGACAGACTTCATCGATCGCAACATCGGCAAGCTCGTCGAAGCCGCCGATGGCGCGGCCAAACCACTCTATTTTGCGGCGACGGAGCGAAGCGGCGGTCCCGGCATCGAGGCGCATACCGCACAGATCGTGCCCGAAGGCACGGTGATGGTCGCAGCACCCTTGCAGGGAACCATCGTCACCATCCAGGTGAAGGAAGGCGAGATCGTGCGTCCGGGCCAGCAGCTCGCCGTGATCGAATCCATGAAAATGGAACATCTGGTCATGGCCGAGCAGGGCGGCCGTGTCATGAAGCTACTCGCCGGCGACGGTGTCACGTTGATGCATGGCGAGCCGATCATGTATCTGCAGCCGCTCGAGGTTGCGGCTGATGCGTCTGCAACGGAAACCGATATCGATCTCGACCACATCCGTCCCGATCTCGCCGAACTGATCGCGCGCCAGGCCAACACGCTCGACGAAAATCGCCCTGCTTCGGTCGAGCGCCGCCGCAACACCAATCAGCGCACCGCGCGCGAGAATGTCGCGCAGCTCGTCGACGACGGCTCGTTCATGGAGTATGGCAGCCTTGCGATCGCGGCGCAGCGGCGCCGGCGCAAGCTCGACGATCTCGTCAAGAACACGCCGGCCGACGGCCTCGTCATGGGCGTCGCGACCGTCAACGCCGAGAAGTTCGGGCCCGAGGGCGGGCGCTGCATCGTCGTGGCCTACGACTACACCGTGCTCGCGGGCACGCAGGGCCACATGAACCACAAGAAGATCGACCGCATGCTGACGCTCGCGGAAGACTGGCGCGTGCCCCTGGTGTTCTATGCCGAAGGCGGCGGCGGCCGGCCTGGCGATACCGACCGGCTCGGCATGACCGGGCTCGATGGTCCGTCCTTCGTGCAGTTCGCCAGACTCTCGGGTCTTGTGCCGGTCATCGGCGTGGTCTCCGGCTATTGCTTCGCCGGCAATGCCGCGATGCTCGGCTGCTGCGATGTCATCATCGCCGCCAAAAATGCCTCGATCGGCATGGGTGGCCCCGCGATGATCGAGGGCGGCGGGCTCGGCGTCTATCACCCGGCCGAGGTCGGTCCTGTTACGTTCCAGTCGCCGAACGGCGTCATCGACATCCTCGTCGAGGACGAAGAGGAGGCGACATCCGTTGCGCAAAAATACCTGTCCTATTTCCAGGGCGAGGTGACGGACTGGCAGGCCGCCGACCAGCGGCTGCTGCGCCGCGCGATCCCCGAGAACCGCCTGCGCGTCTACGACATCCGCAGCGTGATCGACCTCGTCGCGGACAAGGACAGCGTGCTGGAGCTGCGCCGCGACTACGGCGTCGGCATGATCACCGCGTTGATCCGCATCGAGGGGAAGCCGTTCGGCCTGATCGCCAACAATCCGCGCCATCTCGGCGGTGCGATCGACGCCGATGCCGGCGACAAGGCCGCGCGCTTCCTCCAGCTCTGCGACGCCTTCGATCTGCCGATCGTCTCGCTGTGCGACACGCCCGGCTTCATGGTCGGCCCGGAAGCCGAGAAGACGGCGATCGTGCGCCACGTCTCGCGCATGTTCGTGACAGGCGCGAGCCTGACAGTGCCGCTGTTCGGCATCGTCCTGCGCAAGGGCTATGGGCTCGGGGCGCAGTCGATGATCGGCGGCGGCTTCCACGCCTCGTTCTTCACCGCGGCCTGGCCGACCGGCGAGTTCGGTGGCATGGGCCTGGAGGGATACGTCCGCCTCGGCTTCCGCAAGGAAATGGAGGCGATCGCCGACCCCGTCGAGCGTGAGACCTATTATCGCAACAAGGTCGCCGAGCTCTACGCCAACGGCAAGGCGGTCTCGATCGCCTCCGTGTTCGAGATCGACAACGTCATCGATCCCGCCGAGACGCGGCGGTGGATCATGGCAGGCCTGCGGTCGGTGCCGAAGCCGCCGACGCGGACGGCGAAGAAGCGACCCTGCATCGATACGTGGTGAGGGCGGTGCAGCAATTATGATTGCGCTTCGCCGCGTTCCCGGTTCCCGATTGACATCCCCGCCTGCGCTGCCAGACTTTGCACAATAATACAGGGTGGAGACGTCCGCGATGGCCAGCCTTTCGGCCTCGAACCATGTCGCCCGTGTCTTGTCCGTCGCCAATCAGGTTGCAGACCGCTTGGCCGACGTCGATGCCTCTTCGCGCATTGCCAATTCCTGGCGGCGCTGCCTGGTCAGCCACAAGCTCGATCCCGCCCGCCAAGGCCCGCCGCAGACGCTGACCGAAGCCGAGATCCGGCATGTCGCCGAGCCGATGGAAGAGACGATCCGGCTTGCAACACCGGAGCTCGACGATCTCGCCCGGGTACTCCGCGATGCCGGTTATTGCGTCAACCTGGCGGACGTGAACGCAACCATGCTGTTCAGCCGCCTGCCCGGCGAGGCCGACGCAAGACTGTTCATGGACTGGAAGATCTACACCGGCTCGAATTTTTCCGAGGCCTTTGAAGGCACCAATGGGCTCGGCACCGCGCTTGCCGAGCAAAAGCCGATCCTGGTGCATCGCGACGAGCACTTTCGCGCGCAGTGGCACATGTTTTCCTGCGCCGTGACGCCGCTGTTCGACCAGGCCGGACGGCTCGCAGGCGCCGTGAACATCACCTCCTGCCGCGAGGACCTCGAACGCACCGCGCATCAGCTCGCGCTGGCGGTGACGATGGAGGCAACGCGGCGCATGGAGGGCGCGATCTTCCGCGGTCATTTCCGCAACGCCTGGATCGCGACCGTGCCGGGCGATGGCGGCAGCGGCCTGCTCGCCTATGACGACGATCGCCGCATCGTCGGCGCCTGCCGTTCGGCGCGCGCACTGCTGGGTCTCACCGACGGCTTGATCGCCTCCGGCATCGATCTGTCGCGCTATGTCAAATTCGACCATCCCGCCGCGCGCGACGCGGACGATCTCGTCGAGCTGCGCCGGGGCGATGGCAGTCCGTTGGGGCATGGCCATGTCGCGCCGCCGCTGCGGCCACGGGCGTCCACGCAGCGTCGTGACGTTCCTGTGGACCCCTTCGATGCGCTGCAGCGCCTCGCTGGCCGCGATCCAGGACTGATCAAGAGTGTAAAGCGGCTCAGACGCATCGGCGATCACAATCTGCCGGTGCTGCTGCATGGCGAGACCGGCGTCGGCAAGGATGTGTTCGCCCGTGCCATCCACGCGGCCGGCAATCGCGCGCGCCACAACTATGTCGCGCTGAACTGCGCTGCGATGCCGGACAGCCTGATCGATGCCGAGCTGTTCGGTTACGAGGCCGGCGCCTTCACCGGCGCGCGCCGCGACGGCTCGAAAGGCCTGATCGTGCAGGCCGACGGCGGCACGCTGTTCCTCGACGAGATCGGCGACATGCCGATTGCGCTGCAGACGCGGCTGCTACGGGTGCTGGAGAACCGCGAAGTCTGGCCGCTCGGCGCGCTGAAGCCCGTGCCGGTCGACATTCGCCTGATCAGCGCCACGCATCGCGATCTCGGCCGCATGGCCGAGGAGGGCGCCTTCCGCACCGACCTCTATTTTCGTCTCCGCGGCATGGAGGTGCGGCTGCCGGCCTTGCGCGAGCGCGCCGACCGCGACGACGTCATCCGCCAGATTGCGCGCGAGGAAGCGCCGAACTGTTCCCTCTCGGACGAGGCCTGGGCGCAGCTCTCGGCCTATCCCTATCCCGGCAACATGCGCCAGCTCCGGCACGTGCTGCGGCTCGCCGGCTGCACGGCGGAAGACGGTGTCATCACCGATGCCGACCTCGATTTGCCGCCGTTTGGTGGAAGGGCGGAGCCGGATCTCGCGGCGGCGGAGCGCGCCACGATCGTGGAGGCGTTGCGCGAGCATGGTGGTCGTGTGATCGAAGCGGCGCGCGCGCTGAAGCTCAGCCGCGCGACGCTCTATCGCAAGATCAAGCAGTTGAAGATAGAGACAGCGCAGTAGCACTCAGCTGCATGCGGCGAGCTTTCTTCCCCTCTCCCCCTGCGGGAGAGGGTGGCTCGCCGCGACAGCGGCGAGACGGGTGAGGGGTCTCTCTCCGCACCTGATTCTCTGGCTTCTGGATTCGCGGAGAGATACCCCTCATCCGGCGTTTCGCGCCACCTTCTCCCGCAAGGGGAGAAGGGAAGAGCGCACCATCAACGCCGCCGCTGCCTTACGAAAAATCGCTCCAGCTCAGATGTCGCGAGTCGAGGTCGCCGACGGTTACGGTGCCGCGGATTTCGCGCGGGGCGTGGAAGCTGCTGCGCAGATACACGAGCGGCGCCGCGCCGTCGGAATGCGATGCGCCGCGCACCTCGCCGACGAAGATCGAATGCGTCTTGGTCTCGAATTCCTGCGCCAGCACGCAGTCGAACGCGGCGACCGCATCCGTCAGCACCGGCGCGCCGGTCACCCCGCGCGTCCATTCCCCGAACGCAAAGCGGTCGTCGCCATTGACGCC
Source organism: Bradyrhizobium sp. MI1.3 (assembly GCF_055811695.1). Lineage (NCBI taxonomy): Bacteria > Pseudomonadati > Pseudomonadota > Alphaproteobacteria > Hyphomicrobiales > Nitrobacteraceae > Bradyrhizobium > Bradyrhizobium sp. MI1.3. Next base: position 22,241 of record NZ_JBVVPQ010000059.1, read on the forward strand.
CTTCTGGCCGCTGAAGGTCAGCGCCAGTGCCGCATGGTCCTCGTGCAGGAAGTTGATCGCGAACGCGCCTTCCTCGCGGATACGCGCGTGCGCACTGGCGTTGCGGTTGACACACACGATCAGGGATGGCGGCGAGTCCGACAGTGAGCAGGCCGAGGTCACAGTCAACCCCGTGCGCTTGCCGTGCTCGGCGCCGACCGTCACCAGCGCGACGGCGCCGGCGCACTGGCGCATCGCCTGCTTGAAATCCTTGGCGTCGAAAGCACTGGCGTCCACGCTCACGCGGAAATCTCCGAAATGGATGCGGATGCGGCACGATCGCGCCGCACCCGCGTCGGGTCAAGCCGCCTTCTGCGCGGAGCCGAGATGCTTCAGGCGCGGCATCACCTCGTTCCTCAGCAGCGACAGCGAGTGATGCCAGGCTTCAGCCTTGTGCTTGTAGTCGAAGCCGAACACCAGCAGCACGCCGAAGCCGCCGACCTCCTCGTAGATCTTCTCGATTTTCTCGGCGACGGTCGCGGGCGAGCCGACGATCCAGTTCCGCTTGGCGCAATATTCGACGGTGACGTCGCTATCGGGCACGTCGGGCGCGTGCTTCAAATAGTCCTTGAAGCCGAAATGCCCGAGCAGCGGCAGGAAGTACTCGCCCATCATCCGGCCCATCATGTCGCCGGTCGAGAGCCTCCACGCTTCCTCGTCGGTATCAGCGACGAACACCTCGCGCACCAGCCGCCAATCCGCGCGGTCCGGCTTGCGTCCGGTCTTGGCGGCACCGGCTACGACCGAATCCCAATGACTGCCGACATAGGCCGGGTTCAGGTTGAGGCTCATCGGGATGAAGCCGCGCTCGCCGGCGAGCTTCAGCGTGTCCGAATTCTTCGAGAGCCCGGCGACGCCGATCGGCGGATGCGGTGTCTGCAACGGCTTGATGTGCGGCTTGAGGAAGTCGAACATGGTGTCCGGCTTGGTCACCGTCCAGAACTTGCCCTTGTAGGTCCAGGGCGCGGGATCGCTCCACATCTTCAGAATGATCTCCAGCGCCTCGCGGGTCATGTCGCGGTTCTGTCCGCTCATGCCGTCGACGTTGAACATCGCCCAGTCGCTCGGCAGGCCGCTAGCTGCGACGCCGAAATTGAGTCGCCCCCCGGAGAGGTGATCGAGCATGGCGACGCGGTTGGCGAGCTCGGCCGGGTGGTGATAGGGCAGCAGGAAGCCGCCTGGTCCGATGCGAATATTCTTGGTCTGCATCAGCGCCTGTGCGATCAGAAGGTCTGGCGTCGGATTGGGTTCCCAGGGCGCGGTATGGTGCTCGCCGACCCAGGCCTCCTGATAGCCGAGCTCGTCGAGCCAGCGCATGACCTGCAGGTCCCAGTCGTTCCCTTCCTTCAGGCCGCACTCCGGCGGGTGCGAAGGCATCGTGAAATAACCGATCTCCATGGGTTTCCTCTCCACAATTGACGCGTCTTGTTGCGCGGTTCACGGATGTGAGCGGAAACGCTTTAGCAAGCGGTGTGCCAGCTCTTCGCGAGTGGTGGGCCAGCGCGAACGGCGCCTCAGACCTGCGAGAAAAGGCTGGTTTGCGGCGGCAATAGCCGATATCCCGGGACAGATTTACGGGGGCCTCGTCTCACTGTCGCGAGACGGCGTCTCGGCGGTGAGACGAGGATACGAATCGAGATGACTGAACCTGCCTATGTCGCGGTAGACTGGGGCACCAGCAGCTTTCGACTCTGGCTGATCGACCGCGCCGGCGAGGTGCTGGCCGAGCGCCGCAGCGATGAGGGCATGCTGGCCGCCGCGAAGGCCGGCTTTCCCGCCGTGCTGCAATCGCATCTCGCGGCAGTCGAGGCTCCCGATCATCTGCCCGTCCTCGTCTGCGGCATGGCCGGCGCGCGTACCGGCTGGGTCGAGGCCGGTTATGTCGACACGCCGGCACCACTCTCCGCTGTTCTGAAGCAGGCCGCGCACGTGCCCGGCGAAGCGCGCGACATTCGCATCCTGCCGGGTATCGCGCAGCGCGATGCAAAAGCGCCGGACGTGATGCGCGGCGAGGAAACGCAGCTGCTCGGCGCGCTCGGGCTCGATACCGCTGGCGAAGCGCTAGTCTGCATGCCCGGCACGCATTCGAAATGGGTGCGCGTGAAGGACGGCACGGTCGCGCATTTCTCCACCTTCATGACCGGCGAGCTCTTCAGCGTCGTGTCGCGCGAGACGATTTTGTCGCTTGCAGTCGCCGGGGCCGAAGACGCCGAGGATTTCGCGAGCTTCAAGGCGGCGGTGAAGGCCGCGTACGAAGCACCGGCCTTCGCGGCTAATTTTCTGTTCGGCGCACGCTCGCGTCAGCTCCTGTTCGGGAGCACACCGGCCGCGGCGCGCGAAACGCTGTCGGGCACGTTGATCGGCGTCGAGCTGGCGGCGGGGCTTTCCGGCGCGATGTCGAAAGCTGGCATCACGCTGATTGCCTCGGGGCGGCTCGCGATGCTGTATAGGCTGGCTTTCGACGCGCTGTCGGTCGCCGTGAACCAAGTCGATGCCGATGAAGCGGTCCGCCGCGGTCTGTCGATGGCGGCTGCCGCGATCTGGACGCAATGAGAGGACTGTCGAGATGAGCGTTCCCTTTCCGGCGATGAAGCGGCCACTGGTCGCGATCCTGCGCGGCGTGAAGCCCGAGGAAACGCAGGCTATCGTCGGCGTGCTGATCGAAGCCGGCATGACCGCAATCGAGATTCCGCTGAACTCGCCGGACCCGTTCCGCTCCATCGCAACGGCCGTGAAACAGGCGCCGGCCGGCGTGCTGATCGGCGCCGGCACGGTGCTGACCACTTCGGATGTCGACCGTCTCAACGATGTCGGCGGCAAGCTGATGGTCTCGCCGAATGTCGATACGCAGGTGCTCACGCGTGCGCACCAATACGCCATGGTCACGTTGCCGGGCGTGTTTTCGCCGACCGAGGCGCTGCTGGCCGCGCGCTCCGGCGCCTCTGGCCTGAAGTTCTTTCCGGCAAGCGTGCTCGGCGCGTCCGGTATTGCCGCGATCCGCGCCGTGCTGCCTGCCGGGGCGATGATCGCCGCCGTCGGCGGCGTCTCCGACCAGAATTTCGCGGAGTACATCAAGGGCGGCGTCACTGCGTTCGGGCTCGGCTCCAGCCTCTACAAGTCCGGCATGACGGCAACGGACGTTGCCGCTCGCGTAAAGGAGACGATTGCGGCCTACGATCGGGCGATTGCGAAAGAGTGAGATCGCAATAAACAAGCCGTGATCCCGTCACGGTCGCGCGTTATCCTATCTTGCTGGACCAGCGGGATCAGGAGACCGACATGGCGATCAACAACGTGGCCGATCTGTTCGTGGCAACGCTCGAACAGGCCGGCGTCAAGCGCATCTACGGCATCGTCGGCGACAGCCTGAATGCGCTGACCGAAGCGCTGCGGCGGCGCGGAACGATCGAGTGGATCCATGTCCGGCATGAAGAGGTTGCGGCCTTTGCCGCGGCCGGCGAAGCGGAGATGACGGGCAGTCTTGCGGTGTGCGCGGGCTCGTGCGGTCCCGGCAATCTGCATCTGATCAACGGCCTGTTCGATGCCCATCGCAGTCGCGTTCCCGTGCTGGCGATCGCCGCACAGATCCCGACCGCCGAGATCGGCAGCGGCTATTTCCAGGAGACCCATCCGCAAAACCTGTTCCGCGAGTGCAGCCATTATTGCGAGCTGGTCTCCGATCCGAGTCAGCTGCCCTACGTGCTGGAAAACGCCATCCGTGCGGCTGTCGGCATGCGCGGCGTTGCCGTCGTCGCCATGCCGGGCGACGTCGCCTTCCGCAGCCCACCGAAGCGCGCGCTGTCGACGGCGCGTGGCCTTGCGCTGTCGGCGCCGAAGGTCGTGCCGCAGGCCGATGAGCTGAAGGCGCTCGCGGACCTCTTGAACGGCGCCGAACGCATCACCCTGTTCTGCGGCCGCGGCTGCGCTGGCGCGCATGCGCCGCTGATGCAGCTTGCGGAAGCCTTGAAGAGCCCGATCGTGCATGCGCTGGGCGGCAAAGAACATGTCGAATACGACAATCCCTACGACGTCGGCATGACCGGCTTCATCGGCTTCTCCTCCGGCTATGCCGCCATGCACGCCTGCGACGCGCTCGTGATGCTCGGCACTGATTTTCCCTACAAGCAGTTCTTCCCGACCGATGCGAAGATCGCGCAGATCGACATCCGTCCGGAAAATCTCGGGCGGCGCTGCAAGATCGATCTCGGCCTCGTCGGCGACGTCAAGCTCACCATCGAGGCGCTGTTGCCGCTGCTCGAGGCCAAGACGCAGCGCAGGCATCTCGACGATGCCATCGTGCATTACAAGAAGGCACGCGAGGGCCTGGATTCGCTTGCGAAGGGCACGCCCGGAGCAAAGCCGATCCATCCGCAATATCTCGCAAAGGTCATCAGCGACCATGCGAGCGATGATGCAGTGTTCACCGCCGATGTCGGCACGCCGACGGTGTGGGCCGCGCGCTATCTCGAGATGAACGGCCGCCGCCGGCTGATCGGCTCGTTCGTGCACGGCTCGATGGCCAATGCTATGCCGCAGGCGATCGGCGCGCAGGCCGCGCAGCCCGGCCGCCAGGTGATCTCGCTCTCGGGCGATGGCGGCTTCACCATGCTGATGGGCGATCTGATCACGCTGACGCAGATGAAGCTGCCGGTGAAGGTGGTCATCTTCAACAACGGCGTGCTCGGCTTCGTGGCACTGGAGATGAAGGCGGCCGGCTTCGTCGACACCAATGTCGATCTGGAGAATCCGGACTTCGCAGCGATGGCGCGCGCGATGGGTATCTTCGCAAGGCGCGTCGAGGATCCCGGCGAGCTCCCGGGAGCGGTGAAGGACATGCTGGCCCACAACGGGCCGGCGCTGCTCGATGTCGTCACCGCCAAGCAGGAGCTGTCGATGCCGCCGACCATCACGCCCGAACAGATCAAGGGTTTCAGCCTCTGGGTCTTGCGCGCCGTGATGAACGGCCGCGGCGACGAGGTCGTCGATCTCGCCAAGACCAATTTGCTGCCGCGTTAACCGCGCTTGACCGACGGCAGGGGCAGCCGCTCATGGCGGCGCTGGAAGCGTTGCCAGTGCAGGACGATGCCGATCAGGAGCGCCGGCACGAAGCCGAGCGCAATCAGGAAATGCGGCAGCTGCGCCGGTGAGATGAACGCGATGGCGATGTCGGAGATCAGCCAGAGCGCGGCGAACATCACCGCGAAATCGGTGCGCGGGCAGCGCAGATAGTAGAACACGGCGGTGATGACGACGGCGGGTCCAATGGCGATGCCGATCATCACCGTCGTCAGCTCCTTCGGCGTCAGCGCGTCGAGCACCATCGCTGCCAGCAGCCAGAGCGCGGCGAACATGGCGACGATGTCGAGCGGATGCCGCAACCCAATACCTCTCGCAGAAAACGCACTATCGTTGTGGCCCGGACCTGGGCCGTCAAGGGAAAATGCGCCTATTCCTCGTCGTTTCCGGGCGTCGGCCGCAGCATGAAATGGCCGAAGGCGGTGGCGATCGGCTTGTTCGCATCGTCCTGCCAGGCTCGCGCCTCGAAGGCGACGATGCGCCGGCCCTGCTTCACGATCGAGACGTTGGCGAAGGTGTCGAGCGCGCGGCCGGAGCGCAGATAGTTGACGGTCAGTCCGATCGGCTTGGGCAGTGCGGCGGCGCCGAGCTCGCGCGCCACTCCGAAGATCGCGGTGGTCTCGAGGAAGGCGCCGGTCATGCCGCCATGGATCGCGGGCAGGATCGGGTTGCCGATGATCTTTGGCGAGAACGGCATCGTCAGGGTGTCGTCGTCGTTGACGCGAATGCCGAGGCAGCGCGCGAACGGGCTGTTGGCGAACGGACCGTCCGGATCGTCCGGCGCCTCCAGCGACGGGATGCTGGGCAAATCCATCCTGCGGTCCACGAGCATGTTGGTGCGGTTGGCGCCGATCATGAAACAGGCGGTCGCGGTCGCGACCGGATCGTCCTCGGACTCCTGATAGGCGGTCGATCGCACGAAGGCTATCGACCGCGTGGTGCGGTAGCAGACCGAATGCGCCTTGATGTCGAGCCCGGGCGTTGCCGGCTTCTGATAGTCGATGCGCAAATCAAGCGTCGCGATCGCGCTTGTGCCGTCGAGCGCGAGTTGCACCGCCATGCCGCAGCTCTCGTCCAGCATCGCGGTGACGACGCCGCCATGCAGGACGCCGGTCTCCGTGTCGCCGACGAAGACGGGCCGGTAGGGCAGGCTGGACCAGGCCTCGCGAGGTGCGAAGCGGTCGAGCTGGAGTCCGCTGATCTGGCCGTAATCGGAGCGGCGGCCCTTGATCGCCTCGGCGAGGTCCTCGAACGAAAGTGTGGTCGGTGAGCTGGACATGAGGACGTTCTAAACCAGCGGCGGGCGCGGTGCAAAACCCCGGATGGGCGTCCCGCGGCAGGAGTTCCGAGGCCGGTTTGGCCTCGACAGGGCCGGCCGAAGCAACGATGGTGGGCGCCTCGTTCGTTCGACCAGCCGCAAGGAGTGCCCATGGCCGATCCCGAAATGCCCGCCACCAGCCAGGGGCCCGTCATCATTTCGACCTCGAGCTCGGAGCGGGCGCCGATCATCTATTTCGACGGTGCGTCCTGCTTCGGCCACCACAACGGCGCTATCCAGATCGAGCTTGCTGCGAACCTTCTGATGCCGGTCGGCGCCGCCGTCAGGGTCGACGTGGTCCAGACCGCGCATCTGCGCTGCAGCGTGGCCGCCGCGCTGGCCCTGCGCGAAGCGCTCGACAAGGCATTGGCGATGTACCAGCAGGGTCAGCAGGAGCCCCGGCCGGAGGAAATTCCGACGGTGAAGAACTGAGGCAAGCGGCGGATCGCAAGTTAATGCGATCAACTCGCTCAGCTCACATGCACCTTCGGCTTCCTGCCATCGTTCCACTTGCCGTCGAGCGCGCGCTCGATCTGGGCGGCGAGTTGCAGCAGCAGGCCGTCATTGGCCTGTTTCGCAATCGCCTGGATGCCGAGCGGCAGGCCGTGGTCCTGCGTGGCCATCGGCATCGAGATCGCCGGCATGCCGCAGAGATTGGCGAGCGGCGTGAAGGCGAAGAAGCGCCAGAGATTGCCGAACCAGTCGAGCACGTCAGGATTGTCGGAGATGGTGAGATATTCCCGGGTGCCGACCTTCGGCGTCGGCAGCGCGGTGATCGGCGTCAGGATCACGTCCCACTGCTCGAAGAAGGCGCCGAAGGCGCGTGAGGTCGTGTTGAACACGCCTTGCATCTTCGCCCGCTCGGCGAAGCTCGTATGCCGGCCGGCTTCCCAGATCCGGATGTTCATGGGCTCGATGAGGTCTTCCGGGGGCCGCTCCAGCCCGCGCGCGGCGAGCATGTTGGAGATTACCACGGCAAAATTCGAGATATAGCAGGTGGTCTGCGCCTCGAACGCGGCGCGGAAGTCGAGCTCGGGCAGGCCGTAGTCGACGTGATGGCCGAGGCCTTCGAGGAAGCGGCCGGCCTTTGCCAGCTCGGCCGCGATCTCTGGCGTCGCGGTGTAGTCGCCCCAGCTGTGCGACAGCGCGATGCGAAGTTTTGACGGATCGCGTTTGATCATCTCGGAGTATGGTTGCGCCGTGGTCCAGAACGGCATGAACTCGCCCGGCGCCGCTCCCCTGGCATGATCGACGAAGGCGGCGGTGTCGCGCACCGAGCGCGACTGGCAGCCCTGGATCGAGACGAGGCCGGTGAGATCGGACATGTGCGGTGCGAGCGAGAACACGCCGCGCGAGACTTTCAGGCCGATATTGCCGTTGACCCCGGCGGGAATGCGGATCGAGCCGCCGCCGTCGGTCGCATGTGCGATCGGCACCACGCCGGCCGCCACCATTGCGGCGCTGCCGGCCGACGAGCCGCAGGTGGTGTAGTCGGTATCCCAGGGATTGCGCGTGACATAGACGGCGGGATTGTCGGCCGAGCTGCATACGCCGAATTCCGGCGTCGTGGTGCGTCCGATCAGGTTCAGCCCGGCCTGGCGGAATTTGCCGGTCAGGAACGTGTCGGCGCCAGCGCGATTGCCGCGCATCAGTAGCGAGCCCATCTCCTGGAGCCGGCCCTTCATGGTCGGGCCGAGGTCCTTCATCAGGAAGGGCAGGCCTGCGAACGGGCCGGCGAGATTGGCGCCGTCCTTGGCCGGATCGGCGATCACGTCATCGAACAGCTCGACGACGCCCGACAGTGCCGGATTGACCTTGGCAACGCCCGCAGCGGCCTGGCGCGCCAACTCCTTTGCCGTGAGCTCGCCTTTGCGGACGCGCGCGGCCAGTCCCACGCCATCGTGCTGCGCCCATTCGTTCCAGCTCATCGGGAAAGTCATGCGATCCAAACCTCTTCGTGCGGCGCCACCTTAGTTTCGCACGGGAACATTTTAATCAACTGAGGCGGCGCGAAGGGCAGGGTTGCGCGGGATGGAGAGGTAATCCTCCATTGCATGCGCACGCATCAATCCGAGAGCTTTGCGATCACCGCGACCGGCCCGCCGCCAGCGGGGCCCTGGTGCTCGGCGCCGCCGGAGACGTAGACCGCCCCGGTGCCGGCGAGGCCGGCAATCAGGCCGCCGACGGCAGCCCGGGCGTGGCGCGTCGAGCTGATATCGGTATCTTCCAGCATGGTGTGGCGGAAGCCGCGCACGCTGCCATCAGGCGAGGCCTCGGCCTTGGCGAAGATGTTGACGAGCTCGCGGCCGGTCGTCGTCTGCGGCGCGGCACAGAGCCCAACGCTCTCCAGCGCCGCGAGCACGGCGGCAGCGTCGATCGCATCGCTCATCACGGCATGCCCGATCTCGAATTCGCTCGTCGAGGACATCGAATTGCCGAGCACGATGACGACGTTGTGCGTCAGCTCGATTCCGGACGAGGTCGAGGCGACGTTCGAAAACAGATCGTAGCGCCGCAGCACGTCGTCGTCTCGTAGGTCGGTTGCGATCTCGCCGAGCGCGACTGCAACCCCGAGCGCGGAGGCGCCGCGCGAATAGGCCATCGAACTGTAGGCGCTGGTCGTCGCCGTCTTGTGGCCGCGCGCATTCGCCGCTTCGACGCGCTCGCTGGTGAGCAGCGGGCATTTGATCTGCACGAAATGGACGTCGGCGGGATCGGCGATCCCGGCATCCGCCATCGCGGCCTTCACGGCCTTGGCTGTCTCCGTGATCTGAGCGGAGCGGCCGAGCTCTTCAGGGAGAAAATCCCGCGTGTGCGCCATGCCGATGCTCAGGCGCTTGCCGGAGATGCCTGCCGGGCGCTGCAGAACGTCTCGGCGCGTGAACACCGTGATGTGCGGGCTCAGCACGCCCTCGGTGCCGCCGGACATCACGAAAGCGATGCGCTGCTCGACCTCCTGCGGCGACAGGCCGAGCTGCGGCGCCAGCGCCGTGCACAGCGCGGCAACGGCATATTCCCGGGTAAAGTCGTTGACGCCGCCATTGCCTTCGGTCTTGCCGAGGATGGCCAGGATGGATGCCGGATCAATCGCGCCGGAGCCGATCATGGCCATCAATCCGGAGACGTCGCCGGGGCCTTTGGTGGCGACCTTGAAGACGCCGACCGATGTCGTCCGCATGATAGTCCTCACATGGGGTTCAGGAGCCCGGCCGACAAAACAGCCGCTGAACCGGGGCGCCTGTCAAGGTGTCGAGGCAATCCCATCGTCGTCCTGGCGAGCGCCAGGACGCATGACCCAGGGGGCATTTGGCGAAGTCTCGTCGTTCGGTACGCCTACCGCCTACAATCGATGAATCACGCGCTATGGGTCCTGGCCTTCGCCAGGACGACGATGGAGTATGTGCGTCGTCCTCGCCGCCCCTCACGATTGTGGCGAGATCGCATCGGTTCGACAAAAAATCCCTTGTCGACGATCGTCCGCCGCACCTTGATGAATCAACCCCGATTGGTCCATAAGCGGCGTCCCGCAGCCGGTGGTTCGCCTCCGCGATGCGTGCTTGGATAGAGGGGTTCTCGCGTGGCAAATATCAACCAGAAAATTGCGCAGGAGCTTGGGGTTCGGGCGGAGCAGGTCGAGGCGACAGTGGCGCTGCTCGACGGCGGCGCCACGGTTCCCTTCATCGCCCGCTACCGCAAGGAAGCGACCGGTGCGCTCGACGATGCGCAATTGCGCACGCTGGAGGAGCGCCTGGGTTACCTGCGCGAGCTCGAGGACCGCCGCAAGGCCATCCTCGAATCGGTCCGCGAGCAGGGCAAGCTCGATGCCGCGCTGGAAGCCTCCATTCTCGCCGCCGACAGCAAGGCGCGCCTCGAAGACATCTATCTGCCGTTCAAGCCGAAGCGCCGCACCAAGGCGGAGATCGCCAAGGAAGCCGGCCTCGAGCCGCTCGCCAATCAGCTCATGGCCGACCCCACCAACGATCCGAAGGTCGTCGCTGAGGCCTTCGTCAATGCCGAGAAGGGTGTTGCTGATGCCGCTGCGGCGCTCGACGGCGCCCGCGCCATCCTCGTCGAGCGTTTCGACGAAGACGCCGACCTGATCGGCGCGCTTCGCGAAGAGGTGTGGACCAATGCGCGCATGGCCTCCAAGGTGCGCGACGGCAAGAAGACGGAGGGCGAAAAGTTTGCCGATTATTTCGAGTTCTCCGAGCCGCTGACGAAGCTGCCCTCGCACCGCATCCTCGCGATGTTCCGCGGCGAGAAGGAAGAGATCCTCGATCTCCAGATCCAGGCCGAGGCCGAAGCATCGCCGCCGGGCGTGCCGAGCGTCTATGAGCTGAAGATCATGAAGCGGTTCGGCATCGCCGACCTCAAGCGCGCCGGCGACCGCTGGATGATCGACACCGTGCGCTGGGCCTGGCGCACCAAGATCCAGGTGCATCTCAACATCGACCTGCGCATGCGGCTGTGGAATGCGGCCGAGACCGAGGCCGTGCGCGTGTTCGCCTCGAACCTGCGCGACCTCCTGCTGGCCGCGCCGGCCGGCACCCGCGTCACCATGGGACTCGATCCCGGCTTCCGCACCGGCGTCAAGGTTGCCGTCACCGATGCGACCGGCAAGGTGGTGGATACTGCCGTGATCTATCCGCACGAGCCGCAGCGACAGTGGAACGAGGCGCTTGCGATCCTCGGCAAGCTCGCATTGAAGCATCGCGTCGAGCTGATCGCGATCGGCAACGGCACCGCCTCGCGCGAGACCGACAAGCTCGCGGCCGACCTCGTCAAGGGCCTGCCCGACTTGAAGATGACCAAGATCGTGGTGTCGGAAGCTGGCGCGTCGGTCTATTCGGCCTCGGCTTTCGCCTCGGAGGAGTTGCCGGGCCTCGATGTCACCCTGCGCGGTGCGGTGTCGATCGCGCGGCGGCTCCAGGATCCGCTCGCCGAGCTCGTCAAGATCGAACCTAAGGCGATCGGCGTCGGCCAGTACCAGCACGACCTCGGTCAGGCCAAGCTCGCCAAATCACTCGACGCCGTGGTCGAAGACTGCGTGAACGCGGTTGGCGTCGACGTCAATACCGCGTCCGCTCCGCTGCTCGCGCGCGTGTCGGGCGTCGGTTCCGGCCTTGCCTCGAGCATCGTGGCACACCGCGACGCTAACGGTCCGTTCAAGTCGCGCAAGGCGCTGAAGGACGTGCCGCGGCTCGGCCCCAAGGCGTTCGAGCAGTGCGCGGGCTTCCTGCGCATCCTCGGCGGCGAGGACCCGCTCGACGCCTCCGGCGTGCATCCGGAAGCGTATCCGGTGGTGCGCCGGATTCTCAGCGCCACCAAAAGCGACATCAAGGCGCTGATCGGCAGCAGCGACATCGTTCGCACGCTGAAGCCGAAAGACTTTGTGGACGAGACGTTTGGTCTGCCGACCGTCACCGACATCCTGCGCGAGCTCGAGAAGCCCGGCCGCGACCCGCGTCCGGCGTTCAAGGCCGCGGTGTTCATGGACGGCGTCGAGGAGATCAAGCACCTCAAGAAGGGCATGATCCTCGAGGGTACCGTGACCAACGTCGCCGCGTTCGGCGCCTTCGTCGACATCGGCGTGCACCAGGACGGCCTCGTGCACATCTCGGCGATGTCCAGGACCTACATCAAGGATCCACGCGAGGTGGTGAAGCCCGGCGACATCGTCAAGGTGAAGGTGCTGGACTTCGAGGTCGCGCGCAAGCGCATCTCGCTGACGCTGCGGCTCGACGACGAGGTCGGCGCCAAGAAGGACGCGCCCGGCATGCAGCGGGACAACAGCTCGCGCAATCCGTCCCGTATGACCTCGTCGGCCCCGCGCCAGCAGGAATCTGCCGGCGGCGGCGCCCTCGCGGAAGCGCTGCGCCGCGCGGCCGAGAAAAACGGCGGCAAGCGGGCGTAGCTTCTAACCTCTCCCCGCTCTTCTGCTGGGAGGTGTCGGATCGCTGCTCGATATATCGAGAGTTCTATCCGCGTCGTCATTGCGAGCGCAGCGAAGCAATCCAGAATCTTTCCGCGGCGGGACTCTGGATTGCTTCGTCGCAAGGGCTCCTCGCAATGACGAGGAGAGAGCGCGGGTCCGTCTCCCTAACTTCCGCGTCAGAATCTGGCGCGTTTGTAAGTTGAAGGTGCCGGTCTCTTCCTCTCATCTGATCCTTCTCGCGCGGCAGAAATATCGCCGCGCAGTACGGAGGATGCTTCGATGGACAACAGGCTTTTCAAAGGCCTCACCGCGGTGACGATCGCAGCGGTGATGGCGCTCGCTTCACCGGTGCTCGCCCGCGGCGGCGGTGGAGGCGGCGGCCACGGCGGTGGTGGTTTTGGCGGCGGAGGTCATGGCGGCTTTGGCGGTGGCGGGCATTTCGGTGGCGGCGGCATGCACGCGGGAGGCTTTGGGGGTGGCATGCACGCCGGTGGCTTCGGCGGCATGCACGTTGGCGGCATGGGTGGCGCCCGTTTCGCCCATGTCGGCGGACCGGGCTTCGGCGGCGCCCGCTTCGCGCATGCGGCGATCGGGCCGCGCTTCGCTGGTTCTGGCTGGCACGGCAGGCCCTTCATCGGCCGCCACGCCTTCTTCCGGCACCACCATCGCTTCTTCTTCGGAGCACCTTTCATCTATGCCGGCTACAATGACGGCTGTTGGCGCAGGAGCTGGACGCCCTATGGGTGGCAATGGGTCAATGTGTGCGGAGACTCTTGGTACTAGCATCGCCGTACCGCACCATTGTCGCGATCGTCATCGGACGGTTCCGCTCAGCCCCGGAACGGGATAGTCTGGTGGCGATCGTCGCGCGGAGTTTGTCATGTCCGGAGGTCACCGCCGCATTCTGGTCGTCGAGGACGACGCGGAAACCGCAGGCCAGCTCGTCGAGGAGCTGACGATTTCCGGCTACGACGTCGATCTCGCCGCCACCGGGCGCGAGGCCCTCAGCCACGGCGCCGCGCGCGACTATGCCGTGATCACCATCGACCGCATGCTGCCCGACATCGATGGCATCAGTGTGATGCGCCAGTTGCGCGACGACGGCATCGCCGCGCCGTTCCTGATCATCTCCGCACTTGGCGAAGTCGACGACCGCGTGCGCGGCTTGCGCGCCGGCGGCGACGATTATCTGGTCAAGCCGTTCTCCTTCACCGAATTGCTGGCGCGGCTGGAGGCGCTCGGCCGGCGCAGCGACACCGTTGCCAAGGAGACCATCCTGCGGGTTGGCGATCTCGCCGTCGACCTGATCGCACGTAGCGCGAGCCGCCGCGGCCGGAAGATTCCGCTGTTGCCGCGGGAATTCCAACTGCTCGAATATCTCGTCCGCAACGAGGGCCGCGTCGTCTCGCGTGCGATGCTGCTCCAGCATGTCTGGGATCTGCATTTCGATCCCTCCACCAACATCATCGACGTCTATGTCGGGCGCGTCCGTCGCAAGGTCGATGATGCCCAGGCCTATCCGCTGATCCACACCATCCGCGGCATCGGATATTGTCTCCGTGCTCCTGGCTAAAACGCTCCGCTCCTCGACCTTCCGCCTTGCGCTGATCGCGATCGCAGCATTTGGGCTGATCGTCGCGGCGATCATGGCCTATGTCTATTTCGGCACGATCGCCTATGTGCAGAGCCGTATCGGCGATGCCGGCGACCACAGCAGCTTCACCGCGATGATCGAGCTCGCGATGGCCGCTGTCGCCGTGCTGATGCTGGTGCTCGCCGGGCTCGCCGCGGTGCTGGTGACGCGCCGCACGGTCGGGCGAATCGAGGAGATCAACGCCACCAGCCGCGCCATCATGATGTCGGGCCTCGACCAGCGCATTCCCTTGCGCGGCAGTCACGACGAGTGGGACCGCGTCGCCGAAAACCTCAACCAGATGCTCGACCGCATCGAGACACTGATGGGCGAGGTCAAGCAGGTCAGCGACAACGTCGCCCATGATTTGCGTACGCCGCTGACGCGCATGCGGGGCCGGCTGGAGAAGGCCTATCACGCCCCTCGCAACGGCGAGGCCGACGCGGCTCTGATTGGTGACACCATCGCCGATCTCGACGCGGTGCTCGGCATGTTTGCCTCGATCACCCGCATCTCGGAGATCGAGACCCGCTCCCGCCGCAGCGCGTTTCGCACGCTTGATCTCGCCGAAATCGCCGGCGAGGTCGTCGAGCTCTACGATGCCGCCGCCGAACAGGTCGCGACGCGGCTCAGTCTGGGCGGCGATCGCGAGGTGGCGATCACGGGCGATCGCGACCTCCTGTTCGACGCCATCGCCAATCTCGTCGACAACGCGATCAAGCACGGCTGCGAAGGCGGGCAGGTGATCGTCACCTGCCGCCGCACCGACGGCGGTGCGACGATCGCGATCGCCGACGATGGTCCCGGCATTCCCACTGATGAGCGCGATCATGTGTTCAAGCGCTTCTACCGGCTCGAACAGAGTCGCTACACCCCCGGTAACGGCCTCGGCTTAAGCTTGGTCGCCGCGGTCGCCCGCCTCCATGGCGCCGAGATTGCCCTGCACGACAACGCGCCGGGGCTGACGGTTCAGCTCAGCTTCCCGCCGCACCTGCCCTAGAGTTCGATCACGCCGCGGCGGGCCGCATGTGCCACCGCATCGGTTCGGCCGGTGGCGTCGAGCTTGTCAAGCAGCGAGCCGACATGGAATTTGACCGTGTGGACGGAAATGCCGAGCTGACGCGCGATCATCTTGTTGGAGCCACCTTCCGCCATCAACGCCAGCACATCGAGCTCGCGCTGTGTCAGCGCGATGTCCTCAGGCATGATGCGCGGATCGCGGGTGACAATCGTCGCGGCCGCCTTCTCGCCGGGTTCGGCGAGGCGAAGCCCGGCGATATGGCCGAGCAGAGCCGCCAGGCGATCGGCGAGGGCGGGATCGTCGATCTCCAAGGCCAGAACGATCTCGGGGGCGATATCCTCGCTCACGCCGCCGGCCTCTCGCCGATCGTGACCTTGAAGCTGACCGGTTCGCCGCCGCGGCGCGCCGCGATATCGACCACCGCTCCGACGCTAGCCGGACCCAGCGTCCGCGACAGCGCGCGTACGCCGGACAGC
This sequence comes from Bradyrhizobium sp. MI1.3, assembly GCF_055811695.1. Taxonomy (NCBI): domain Bacteria; kingdom Pseudomonadati; phylum Pseudomonadota; class Alphaproteobacteria; order Hyphomicrobiales; family Nitrobacteraceae; genus Bradyrhizobium; species Bradyrhizobium sp. MI1.3. The sequence continues at coordinate 37,739 of NZ_JBVVPQ010000059.1, forward strand.
TTCTGGTCGTTGACGGCGACGATGACGTCGCCCTGGCGGATGCCGGCCGCCGCCGAAGGGCCGGCCTTGTCGACATTCATCACCATCGCGCCGACGCCGTCGTCGAGCCGGACCGGCTGCAGCCCGAGGCCGAGATATCCGCGTGCGATGCGGCCGCGCGCCTCTAACTGGGCCGCGACCCGCTCGATCGTCGCTGTCGGGATCACCAGCACACGCCTCGGGCCGAGCACGGCCATGCCGAAGGCTTCGCCCGATGCATCGAGCGCGAGGCCGCCCTGCTGGCTAGAGCGCAAGCGGACGTCGAGCTCGATCCGCGCGTCGATGTCGCCGCCGCGCAAGGAGCGCCAGCTCTTGCCGGACAGCGACACCATGCCGAGCGCGGCGCTCGGCGCATCGCGGTTGGTGGCGACAACAACCGACAACGCGCCGAGGGGCGGCACAATTGTGGCCAGCTTGACCGGGGCAATCGCGCTATCGACGCGCAGCAGTGCGATATCCGTCGTATGGTCGCGGCCTGCGATCGTGGCGGCTGCGGTGCTGCCGTCGGGGAGGCCGATCTCGACGTCGCCCTCGTCAGCCAGCGCCTCGTCGGCGGTGACGATCAGGCCGGGCTTCCAAATGAAGCCGGTGGCGCGGGAGCGATGCGAATGCACGGCGACGACGGAGGGCGCGGTGCGCGCCACGACGTCAGCGAGCGCCGACGATAGCGAGGTCAGGGGAGTTGAGTCGGTCATGGGGGGCTCCTGTAAGCTGCGCCCAATCTGGGATGTCGCGGCCGATTGTGAAACTGGCCGGATGGCCAGGAAATGAGCAGGGAAAGCTGGTCCGTAAGACCACGGCCGACGAACATGTGATTGGGAGCCGCTCACGGCAACGTGTAGCAATCGAGAAATTGCGCCGCACGGCCCTAAACCTTTCAGCGAGCCCTGACCGATGACCATCGACCTCACCCGCCGCACCCTGCTTCAACTCGCCGGCGCCACCTCGCTTGCAATGGCGGCGGCGGGCGCGGCGCGCGCCGAGGGCGCACCACAGGGCGGTGGGCCGACCTACGCCAGCCGCACCCCGATGCGGGTCGGCATGGTGACGCTCCGGGTGAAGAGTCTCGACAAGGTTGCGGACTACTATCGCGACGTCATCGGACTCACCGTGATGGAGCGCTCGGCAACTGCTGCAAGGCTCGGCACGGCCGGTATCACCCTGCTGGTGCTGGAGGCCCGTCCTGATGCCGAGATCGAGCCACGCAGCGCCGCCGGCCTTTACCACACTGCGTTCCTGATGCCGACCCGCAAGGACTTGGCGCGCTGGTTGGTCGCAGCGGCCTCGCATCGTGTGCCGCTGTCGGGCTTTGCCGATCACCTCGTTAGCGAATCCGTCTATCTCGACGACCCCGAAGGCAACGGCATCGAGGTCTATGCCGACCGCGATCCCTCGCAATGGCAGTGGAGCGAGGGCAGCGTGAAGATGGCGGCCGACGAGCTCAACATTCCCGACCTGCTGTCGCTGACCAATACACGCGTGCCTGATTATGCCAAGGCGCCCGACGGAATGCGCATCGGCCACATGCATCTGCGCGTCGGCGACCTCACGCAGGCTGAGCGCTTCTATCACGGTGCCATCGGCCTGGACCCGACCCGCAGCCGCAACGGCGCCGCGTTCCTGTCGTCGGGGCACTATCATCATCACCTCGGCATGAACGTCTGGCAGAGCCAGGGTGCCGGCCAACGCGACGATCAGGCAACGGGGCTCGCCTGGTTTTCGCTGGTGACGGAGAAGCCGGACCTGCTTGCCGCCCAAGACGAGCGCCTGCGCAAGGGCGGCGCGAAAGTCACGGCGCTGGCGAATGGCGTGGAGGCGATCGATCCCTGGGGCACGCGGGTGCGGTTGATCAGGGTTTGATCGCGGGCGCGAGCGTTGGTAAGACCGGTCAGGCGCAAGCCAGTTTCCGGGATTTACAGCTGACATGTCCGATTTTCGCGGCGTCTTCCCCTATCTCGTCTCGCCCGTCGCTGCCGACGGCGCAGTGCGGACGAACGTGCTCGCAAGGCTCTGCGACGATCTGATAAGCGCCGGCGTCCACGGTCTGACCCCGCTCGGCTCGACCGGCGAGTTCGCCTATCTCAATGCCGCCCAACGCACCGCGGTCGTGCAGACCACGATCGAGGCGGCAAGGGGACGCGTGCCTGTCGTCGCGGGCGTCGCCTCCACCTCGACGGCTGACGCCGTGGCGCAGGCGAAGGCGTATCAGAAGCTCGGTGCCGACGGCATTCTGGCGATCCTGGAAGCGTATTTCCCGCTCGCCGATGCCCAAATCGAATCCTATTTTCGCGCCATCGCGGATGCCGTGGACATCCCCGTCGTGATCTACACCAATCCGCAATTCCAGCGCTCCGATCTCACCCTCGACACCATCGCGCGCCTCGCCGAGCATCCGCGCATCGGCTACATCAAGGACGCCTCGACCAACACCGGCCGGCTGCTCTCGATCATGAACCGCTGCGGCGATGCCTTGCGGGTGTTCTCGGCCTCCGCCCACATTCCGGCCGCAGTGATGCTGATCGGCGGGCTCGGCTGGATGGCGGGCCCCGCCTGTATCATCCCAAGCCAGAGCGTCGCGCTCTATGACCTCTGCAAGGCCGGTCGCTGGGACGAGGCGATGGCGCTCCAGCGCAGGCTGTGGCGCATTAACGAGGCTTTTGCCCGCTTCAACCTGGCGGCTTGCATCAAGGCCGGCTTGGCCATCCAGGGCTACGACGTCGGCGATCCCGTCCCGCCGCAGACCGCTCTCACCGCCGATGCGCGCAAGGTCGTGGAAGCGGCCTTGCGGGAGTTGGCGTAGCGATCCCCTCTCGTCATGGCCGGGCATAGCCGTCCGAAGGACGGCGTCGCTTTCGCTCGCCTATGTCCCGGCTATCCACGCGCTTCCACACGAAAAGTACGTGGATGCCCGGGACAAGCCCGGGCATGACGAAATCGCGGATATACCGCCTAAAAGCGCGGCTGGTATGCCCTTGATCGATCCGCTAAAAGGCGGCCCGCAGTTTCGAAAAGACCCTGAGGACCCCACGGAATGAACATTCTTCCCGGCAATTTGCGTTTCGGAGCGGGGCAGCCCGTCAAGCGTTTGGAAGACCAGCGACTGCTCACCGGGAAGGGACAGTTCATCGACGACAAGCCGGAAGATGGCGCGCTGTGGTTGTACCTGTTGCGCTCGCCGCATGCCCACGCGAAGATCGTCTCGATCGACACGGCCGCCGCCACGGCGATGCCTGGCGTGACCGCGGTCTACACCGGCGCCGACCTCGTCAAGGACGACATCGGAATCATCCCGACCTTGAATATCTTCAAGCGCCCCGACGGCAAGCCGATGACGGTGCCGCCACGCCGCCTGCTGGCGCACGAAATCGTGCGCTATGCGGGCGAGGCCGTGGCCGCCGTGGTGGCCTCCTCGCGTGCCGACGCGCAGAGCGCGGCCGAAGCGATCGTGGTCGAATATGACGTGCAGCCGGCCGTGGTCGATCCCGTCGAGGCGGTCAAGCCCGGTGCGCCATTGGTGTGGCCGGAGGCGCCCGACAACATCGTCGGCGCGATGAGCTACGGCGATGCCGCCAAGGTGGACGAGGCTTTTGCCAAGGCGGCGCATACCGTCGAGCTCGATCTCGTCAGCCAGCGCCTGGTGCCGTCGGCCATGGAGCCGCGCTCGACCATTGCCGAGATCGACAAGACGTCCGGCCGCCTTCTGCTGCATGTGCAGTCGCAGACGCCCGCCTCGACCCGCGACGTGCTGGCCGAGGCCGTGCTGAAGCGGCCGAAGGACAGCGTGCGCGTCCTGGTCGGCGATATCGGCGGCGGCTTTGGCCAGAAGACCAACCTCTATCCCGAGGACGGCATCGTCGCCTATGCCGCAACCAAGCTGAACAGGAAGATCCGCTGGCGCGGCGACCGCACCGATGAATTCGTCGGCGGCACCCACGGCCGCGATCTCACCTCGACCGCTTCCTTCGCGCTCGACGAGAAAGGCAAGGTGCTGGCCTACCGCGTCAGCTCGATCGGCTGTACCGGCGCGTATTCCTCGGGCGCGGCCAACATCATTCCGCTGGTGCTCGGCCCGTTCGTGCAGACCGGCGTCTACGATTTGCCGCTGGTGCATTTCGAGGTGAAGTCGGTGATGACCCACACCGCGCCGGTCGGTGCCTATCGTGGTGCGGGCCGGCCCGAGGCCGTGTTCATCGTCGAACGCCTGTTCGACGCGGCCGCGCGGAAAATCGGCATGGACCCGCGCGCGATCCGGAAAGCCAACTACATCAAGCCGGCGCAACTGCCCTACACCAATGCTGCGGGGCAGGTTTACGACTCCGGCGCCTTCGCGCACATGCTCGATCGCGCCGTGAAGCTTGCGGACTGGGACGGCTTTGCCGCGCGCAAGAAGGCCGCGAAGAAGAAGGGCCTGCTCTATGGCCGCGGGCTCACCTCCTATATCGAATGGACCGGCGGCCGTGCCCACACCGAAAAGGTCAGCCTGCACGCGACGTCGGAAGGCCGCGTCATCCTGCATTCCGGCACCATGGCGATGGGGCAGGGCTTGCAGACCACCTACACCCAGATGATCTCCGACACGCTCGGCATTGCCATGGACAAGATCGACGTGGTCCAGGGCGATACTGATCTGGCGATGGGCTTCGGCAGCGTCGGATCGCGTTCGCTGTTCGTCGGCGGCACGGCGGTCGCGGTCTCCTCCAACGATCTGATCCAGAAGGCGCGCGAGAAGGCGGCGAACGTGCTGGAGACCTCGATCGAGGACATCGAATACCAGGGCGGCATGCTCACCGTGGTCGGCACCGACCGCCGCATCAGCCTGTTCGACATTGCCGAGAAAGAAGGCGGCGCGAAACTCAGCGTCGATTCCGAAGGCGAGGTCGACGGTCCGAGCTGGCCGAACGGCACCCATATCTGCGAGGTCGAGATCGACCCCGAGACCGGCGTGTCCAAGGTCGTGCGCTACACCACCGTCGACGACGTCGGTGTCGCCGTGAACCCGATGCTAGTGAGCGGCCAGATCCACGGCGGCGTCGCACAGGGCATCGGTCAGGCGCTGTATGAGGGCGTGTCCTATGATGCCGACGGCCAGCTGCTCACTGCGAGCTATCAGGACTATTGCATCCCGCGCGCCGACGACGTTCCGCCGATCGTTGTGACGCTGGACGATTCCGCGCCCTGCCGCACCAATCCGCTCGGCGCCAAGGGCTGCGGCGAATCCGGCGCCATCGGCGGTCCGCCCTGCGTCACCAACGGTGTGATGGATGCGCTCGCCGAACTCGGCATCACCCAGCTGAATACGCCGCTGACGCCGCAGAAGATCTGGCAGGCGATCCGGGATGCGAAGGTGGGCGGTTAGCGGCCATTGTCGTGCTGGCTGTCGCCACAAATCCAACTCGTGGGGGGGGGGGGGGGGGGGGGGGGCGGCCGCGGCGGGGGGGGGCGGGGGGGGAGGGGGGGGAAGGGACACAGAGACGAAATAAGAAAACG
>NZ_JBVVPQ010000059.1:43274-49182 GCF_055811695.1 Bradyrhizobium sp. MI1.3
CCCCCCCCCCCCCCCCCCCCACCCAAAACCCACCCCCCCCCCCCCCCACCCCCCCCCCCCCCCCGCCCCCCCCCCCCCCCCCCCCCCCCCAACACACCCCCCCCCCCCCCCCCCCCCCCCCCCCCCCCCCCCACACCGAGGGTGAGGAAAAAGTTCGCGCTAAATCCCCAGCATCATCTTCGCAATAATATCGCGCTGGATCTCCGAGGTGCCGCCGAAGATCGTGTAGGCGCGGCCGTTGAGATATTCCGGTACCACCGTCAGCATCTCCTCCGGCATCGGCGGCTCATGGTTGAGCCTGTAGAGCGGGCGCATCGGCTCGACCGCGAGGGCGTCATGGCCGATCACGTCGGCGCCAAGCCGGGTCACGGCCTGCCGGATCTCGCTGTTGCGCAGCTTCAGGATCGACGACACCGCACCGGGATTCTGTCCGGTCTGCAGCGCCGATAGCACGCGCAGCTCGGTCATCTCCAGCGCGTCGATGTCGACCTCGACCTCGGAGATGCGCGTCGCGATGTCGGGACTGTCGATGGCGCGCCCCGTCAGGTCGGACTCGGCAAGCTCCGCGATCGCCTTCAGCCCCTCGCGCAATTTTGCCGAGGCGATGCCGGAGCCGCGCTCGAACTCGAGCAGATATTTTCCGTAGGTCCAGCCCTTGCCTTCCTCGCCGACGCGGTTCGCCACGGGAACGCGCACGTCGTCGAAGAACACCTGGTTGACCTCGTGGTCGCCGCCGATGGTGAGGATCGGGCGCGTTGTGATGCCCGGTGTCTTCATGTCGATCAGGATGAAGCTGATGCCGTCCTGCTGCCGCGGGCCGTCGCTGGTGCGCACCAGCGCGAACATGCGGTTGGCGTGGTGGGCATGCGTGGTCCAGATCTTGGTGCCGTTGATGATGTAGTCGTCACCGTCGCGCACCGCGCGCGTCTTCAGCGAAGAGAGATCGGAGCCGGAGCCCGGCTCGGAATAGCCCTGGCACCAATAGTCTTCGCCGGAGAGAATGCGCGGCAGGTAGAAGTTCTTCTGCTCCGCCGAGCCGAAACCGATGATGACGGGGCCGACCATCTTCACGCCCATCACGTTGACATTGGGCACCCCGGCCCGCGCACTTTCCGTCTCGAAAATCCAGCGCTGCGCCGGCGTCCAATCCGGCCCGCCATGCTCGATCGGCCAGCCCGGCGCGCCCCAGCCGCGGCTGTGCAGCGTGCGCTGCCAAGCCATGCCGATATCGGGGTCGGAGAACACCGACGGCGTCAGCGCGGTCGCGCGCTTCATCTCCTCGGTGAGATTTTTCGCAATGAAGCCGCGCACCTCGTCCTGGAAGGCGCGCTCCTCGGCATTGAACGACAGGTCCATGATGCGCTCCTTGTGTCAGGCTGGCACGGTGGTGCGGCCAAGCCGAGCGTGGCGGCCGTAATGGTGCGAGCTGCCGCCGAACAGCGTGTCGAAGGCGACCAGCCGCTTGAAATAAGCGCCGACCTCGAGCTCTTCGGTGACGCCCATGCCGCCGTGCAGCTGGATCGACTGCTCGCCGACGAAACGTGCGGATCTGCCGATCTTCGCCTTCGCGCCCGACGCCGCCCGCGCGCGCTCGACCGGATCGGAGTCGACCTTCAGCGCGGCGCGCAACGCCATCGAACGCGCTTCGTCGACCTGCACCGCCATGTCGGCGAGGCGGTGGCGGATCACCTGGTTGGCCGAGAGCGGCCGGCCGAATTGCTTTCGGATTTTTGTGTACTCCAGCGTGGTGTCCAGCAGCACCTGCATGATGCCGACGGCCTCGGCGCCAAGCGCAGCCATGGCGCGGTCAACAGCCCATTCGATGGCCGCCAGTGCGTCATGCCCGTTGCCGAGCAGGGCATCCTCCGGCAGTTGCACGTCCGACAGCTCGATGTTGCAGGCCCGCCCGCCGCCGAGGCGCTCGTAGTCGCTGATGGCGAGGCTCGGCGTCGTCGCCGGCACCAGGAAAAGGCCGATGCGGCCCGACGGTCCCTGATGATCATGGATATGCGCGGAGACGATGATCTCGTCGGCGGCATGACCGTCGAGCACGGCAATCTTGCTGCCGGCAAGGCGCCAGCCTTGCGCCGTCTTGTGGGCGGTGGTTGCAACCTTGGCAAGATCGAACCGCGCCGCGCGCTCGGAATGCGCGAACGCGAGTTTCAACGATCCATCCGCGATCTTCGGCAGGATGGCCTGCTTCTGCGCCGTGCTGCCGCACCGCTCGATCAACGCAGCGCCAAGCACGACCGTTGCGATATACGGCTCCGACACCAGCCCGCGGCCGAAGGCGTCCATCAAAATGCCGATCTCGACCGCGCCGCCGCCGAGCCCGCCAAATTCCTCCGCGATCGGTAATGCCAGCCAGCCGAGTTCGGCGAATTGCGTCCACATCGCCGGGCTGAAGCCGAGCGGGTCGTTCGCCATCTTGCGGCGGTGATCGGCATCGTAGCTTTCGGCCACGAAGCGCTCCGCGCTTTCGCGCAGCAGCCGTTGCTCGTCGGTGAGATTGAGATCCATCCTGTCTACTCCGCGGCTGCCGGCGGCTTGCGCACGGAGGGGTGCAGGCCGGATGGATCGACCACCATGCCGAATTCCTGAAGATTATGCGCGTGGCAGAGCTGATGCAGCGCAAAGGCCTGGTCGATCGCGGCCGGCTGGCCCATCACGTCAACCGAGCGGTTCACGGCTTCCTTGGTCAGCTTCAGCGCAAAGGACGGTTTTGACGCGATTTTGCGCGCCAGCTCCAGCACGACGGATGAAAGCTCTGCGCGCGGCACGACCCGGTTGACCATGCCGAGCTGGTGCGCCTCCTGCGCGCTCCACGCGTCGGCCGTGAATAGAAATTCCTTGGCCTTGCGCGGGCCGAGCTCCCAGGGGTGCACGAACCATTCGACGCCGCAGACACCCATGGTGACCACGGGATCGCAGAACTGCGCATCGTCGCTGGCGACGATCAGATCGCAGGCCCAGGCCAGCATCAGGCCGCCGGCGATGCACTTGCCGTGCACCTCGGCAATGGTCGGCTTGGCGAGGTTGCGCCAGCGCCGCGTGATCTGGAGATAGATTTCCTGCTCGCGCGCGAAGCGGCCATGAGCGTTTGCTTCGGCGAAACCGCCCCAATTCCCGATCGGCGGAAAATCCACGCCGGCTTCATTCTTGCTGCCGGGCCGCAAATCATGGCCCGAGGAGAAGTGCGGACCGTTGCCGGCGAGAATGATCACCTTGACCGAATCGTCCTGCACCGCCTCATCGAAAGCGGCGTTGAGATCGTAGGTCATTTGCAGGTTCTGCGCGTTGCGCGCGTCGGGCCGGTTCATCACGATCCGGGCAATCGCCGGCTCCGGCCTCTCCACGAGGATGGTCTCGAACGAACTCATCGCGTTCCCCTGGCGTTCCCGACCCGGTATTATTGTTCCCTCAAGTTGACTATTACAGCCGGGATTAAGCAAGAGGCTTGCGTACATCGGCTGCATTTCGCGGCCTCGGCCCGGACGCAAGATGTCTGGCATCTCGCGCGCGCAATCTGGTAGCTTGCACCCGATTCCACCGGGAGAAATTTGATGCGCAAGATCCTGACCGTACTGGCGGCGCTGGCCTCGTTGAGCCTCACCAATTGCGGCTACAACGCGATCCAGAGCGAGGACGAGCAGATCAAGGCCAACTGGTCCGAGGTCGTGAACCAGTATCAGCGCCGCGCCGATCTCGTGCCCAATCTCGTCAACTCGGTGAAGGGCTTTGCGCAGCAGGAGAAGGACGTGCTGCTCGGCGTCACCAATGCCCGCGCCAAGGTCGGCAGCATCCAGGCGACGCCCGAGGTGCTGAACGATCCCGCCGCATTCCAGAAATTCCAGGCCGCCCAGGGCGAGCTCTCCGGCGCGCTGTCGCGGCTGCTCGTGGTCACCGAGAACTACCCGCAGCTCAAGTCGGATGCGCTGTTCAAGGATTTGATGTCGCAGCTCGAAGGCACCGAGAACCGCATCACCGTGGCGCGCAACCGCTACATCAAGGCGGTCCAGGACTATAACGTCACCATCCGGTCGTTCCCGAGCAACGTCACCGCGATGATGTTCGGCTACAAGGAGAAGCCGAACTTCACGGTCGGGAACGAGAAGGAAATCTCGACCGCACCGAAGGTCGATTTCAATCCGGCGCCCGCGCCGTCGAAGTAAGTGCCTTCGACTCCGATGCATACCCCACCCACCACTGTCATTCCCCGCGAAGGCGGGGAATCCAGTACGCCGCGGCTTCACCGTATCCCGCTGGCGTCTCTGGAATACTGGATCGCCCGGTCAAGCCGGGCGATGACAGCCCATGTGTGGCGAGCGATAGTCGCTGTCGCATTCTCATTCTTCCTCACCTTTGCGCTTCCCGCCTCGGCCGATGTCGCCATACCCCAACTCACCGGCCGCGTGGTCGATCAGACCGGCACGCTCTCCAGCGGTGACATCGCCGCGTTGTCGCAAAAGCTGCAGGACTTCGAGACGCGCAAGGGCAGCCAGGTCGCCGTCCTGATCGTGCCGACGACGGATCCGGAGACGATCGAGCAATTCGCGATCCGCGTTGCGGAGGCCTGGAAGATCGGGCGCAAGAAGGTCGATGACGGCGCCATCCTCGTCGTGGCCAAGAACGACCGGCATTTGCGCATCGAGGTCGGTTACGGCCTCGAGGGCGCGCTCACCGACGTCACGTCGCGGCGCATCATCGATGAAGCCATCACGCCGAAATTCAGGAGCGGTGATTTCGCCGGCGGCATCACGGCAGGCGTCGATCGCATGATCCGCGTCATCGACGGCGAGCCGCTGCCGACGCCCTCGCGCAGCGTGAATTTCAGCGATTGGAACGACGTCGAGCCGCTTTTTTACTTCCTGCTGTTCGGCCCGCTGGTGATCGGCGGCATCCTGCGCTCCATATTCGGGCGGCTGTTCGGTTCGGGAATAACGGGAGCGATCGTTGGTGTCCTCGCCTGGTTCGTGATCGGCTCCGCGGTCGTTGGACTGGGCGTCGGTGTGCTCGGCGCTGTCCTGACGTTTATCGCCGATCTGTTTGGGGCGGGATCGGGCACGGGGTCGTCGCGTCGCGGCTCGTGGTCGAGCGGCCCGTCATCCGGCGGCTGGAGCAGCGGGTCGTCGTCGAGTGGCGGCTTCAGTGGCGGTGGCGGCAGTTTTGGCGGCGGCGGCGCCTCGGGGAGCTGGTAGGTCATGAGCATCAAGCGCATCACCCGGCATCTGCTCCAGCATCATTGGCGTGCCAAGCAGGTGTTTCCTAAGGGCGCGCTCGACCGCATCGAGCAGGCGATCAAGCGCGGCGAAGCCAGCCATTCCGGTCAGGTCCGGTTCGTGGTCGAAGGCGCGCTCGACGGCGGTCCGCTGTTTCGCAACCAGCCGGCGCGCGAGCGCGCGCTCGACGTGTTCTCGCAACTGCGCATCTGGGACACCGCGCACAACAACGGCGTCCTGATCTATCTCCTGCTCGCCGACCGCGATGTCGAGATCATCGCCGACCGCGGTATCGATGCGAAGGTTGGTCGCGAACGTTGGGAGAGCATCTGCCGCGCGATGGAGGCGGAGTTCAGATTAGGGCAATTCGAACGCGGCGTGATCGACGGCATCGAGGCGGTGTCCCGCGAGCTGGCAAGGCATTTCCCGCCGCAGGGCCCGCATGCGAACGAGCTGCCGGATGCGCCGGTGGTGATGTAGTCGCTACAAGCAGGCGGTGATGGAGCCCCGCTGTCGTCCTGGCGAAAGCCAGGACCCATTACCCCAGGGAGAAGTTTGGCGAAGATTCATCGTTCGGTACGCCTGCTGCGTACGGCCGATGGACCCCGCGGTATGGGTCCTGGCTTTCGCCAGGACGACGTTGTGGGGACATCGGTGCTTCGCCTCGCGGGCACACGCAGCCGCACGCC
>NZ_JBVVPQ010000060.1:0-46981 GCF_055811695.1 Bradyrhizobium sp. MI1.3
CACCTCCCGCAGAACAAAAGCGGAAAGTGTAACCCATGTGTCCGGTACGAACTGTCACCTATGTCTCGGGTCGCTCAGCCCACTACTGTGGAGGCGCTGTTCTCTTACCGGAGGGCAGCTTAACTCCCGGCCTCGCACCTTGATAGCCCGCCAGAAGCCGCCGTTCTCGCGCGGTCCACGCACGTCCATGCGTCCACGTGAAATTCACGATTCCGACGGAGCCGCAGCCGGTCGCTCTCGTCGAACGACAGGTTGAGTAGGTGGCGACGCGGTCGAACTGGCGCGCTTTTTCGAAATACTGGCCTCTGATAGATTGTCTGCCGAGTCATCGATTGCCTCCTCCGAAATCCGAAGGGACTCGCGATGAAGGCGTTCAATACGAGGCTGCACCGGCGCAAACTGCCGAACATCGTGGCATTTCGGCATTGGTGTCTTCGGAACCGCGACCGAACGGCAAACAATGCCGCACAAACGCGCGAAAATGATCCGATAACGCCCATTGGAAGCTGGAGCATGTCTCAGTCGGTCCACGTTCACGCCTTTCGCGATCTTCTGGACGACAGGGGCGTCGTTGACGATCCAGGGCGGATCGCGGCCTACACAACGGATCAGCGCCAGCTCTTCACGGGCTCGACGTTTGCCGTGCTGAAGCCGGCGACGACAAAGCAGGTCGCCGACATTGTACGGCTGGCGGCGCACCACGGTATCGGAATTGTTCCACAAGGCGGCAACACCAGCTATTGCGGCGGCGCGACGCCGGATGCCTCCGGGCGCCAGATTGTCGTGAGCCTCGAGCGGATGGACCGGATCCGCGAAATCGATCCCGTCTCCATGAGCATCTCTGTCGATGCCGGCGTCATCCTGAAGAACATACAGGACGCCGCGGCGGCTGCCGGACTTCTGTTGCCGCTCAGCCTCGGCGCGGAAGGCAGTTGCAGGATCGGCGGCAACATCGGCACGAACGCGGGCGGGCTGTCGGTCGTCAGGTACGGGATGACGCGCGATCTGCTGCTCGGAATCGAGGCGGTGCTGCCGGACGGGACGGTGGTGTCCGACATGCGCAAGCTGCGGAAGAACAATACCGGCTATGACGTCAAACAGTGCTTCGTCGGAAGCGAGGGGACTCTCGGCATCGTCACCGGCGCAGTGTTGCGTCTCGCGCCCTTGCCGACCCGCCGCGCTACTGCCTGGCTGAAGCTCGCGAGCGGCGCCCCGCTCGCTGAGCTTCTCGCCCTGGTCCGTCGCGAGTCCGCGGATCTGCTGACCACTTTCGAATTCATGGCGGCCCGATCCATCGCGCTCGCAACCGCAGCAATGACCGACCCCCCCTCGCTTGGAGCGGGCCCAGCAGGCGCCGTCCTCGTCGAGTTCGCCTCTTCCTCACGTCATCTCGATCTCGACGAACTGATGGAAGCCGTTCTGGCCGAGGCGATAGAGTCCGGATGGATCGAGGACGCATTGCTGGCGCAGAGCGGATCGCAGCGGACCGCGATGTGGCGGCTCCGCGAGACCATCCCCGAGGGCGAGAAATGCCGGAACGGATCGGTCAAGCACGACATCTCGGTGCCGCTTTCGTCTATTCAACACTTTCTGGATTTGGCCGGTTCGCAGGTGCGATCGTATGACGCCGACCTTGAGCTGTCCGTCTATGGCCATGTCGGCGACGGTAATCTGCACTATAACGTGCTCGTTCCTCCCGATGTCGACCGACTGGAGTTCACCGAGCGGATCGAAGGCAGCCTGTCGCTGCAACTCTACGACACGGCCGCGGCGCTCGGCGGCACGTTCAGCGCGGAGCACGGCGTCGGTCGTTTCAAAAAGCACCTTCTGGAGCGATACGGCGATGTTGGGCGTATCGCGGCGATGCGCCGGATCAAGACCGCCTTTGATCCGGCTGATATCATGAACGCCGGCGCAATCGTTCGTCCGCTGGGCGAGACGTCTGCCTCTTGAATCATCGGCGGCGCGCTGGCGATCTTTCGTCGCGGGTCGAACGGTGCATCGTCGGCTGGGGTACCTCGATTGCCCAAATCGCCTTGTCCTTAAAGAAAGAGCCACTCCGAAGGAGTGGCTCAGGTTGGGGAGGAATTCCTGATGCCGTCGCGTGAGCAGCTTGAGGTTTCTTCGTAGAACCTGACGAACTCGACCAACTCCTACCGTTTTGCGTCCATAAGCCGGCGGACTTGACGGCGCGGAAACATGGAGTCCCGCTCACTCGTCTGCCGGAACCTTGGCTTCGCTCGGTACGCGTCAGCCTGACTTCCGGCTCGATCTTCAGATGGCGGAGATGTTCAGCTTCGAGCCGTCGGTCAGACGCGACAGCCGGAACGGTGCGGGATCGACGCAAGGCGTGTCGTTGACGAGAAGCTGTGCGGCCAGATAGCCGAGCCCCGGGCCCAAACCGAAGCCGTGACCCGAGCAGCCCGCCGCGAGGACGAGGCCTTCCACCCCGTCCACCTTCGACACGACAGGCACTGCATCAGGCGTGCAATCGACGAAGCCGCCCCAGGCGCTATCGATCTTGATTTCGCCGAGTTGGGGGAAGGTTTTCCGGACACTCTTCACCACTTGGTTCACCAGCCATTTCAAGGGCGGAGGATCCAGCACGCGATTCTGCTCGAAGATCCGATCGTTGGTCAGCAACGCCGCCATTGAATCCGGCCCCGAAACGAACGATTGGCCGACACCAATCCTGACGTTCTTCAGGCGACGCAAGAACTGCGGCATGAATTCCCGGCTGTACCTGATCGCCTGGGGCGTGATTTCGAGGTTCGCCTTGCCGCTGATCGCAAGCGTATAGCTGCCGTCCAGTCGGCGCGTGATCGTGCAGTAGGGTGTTGAGACCGCCTCGCCGATGTTGATTGTCGGGGTAGAACGCAGCGCGGTCTGCCGGATGCTCGCTTGGGGGAAACTGATTCCGAGCGGCCGAAGGAAGCGCGAGGACCAGGCGCCGGCGGCGCACAGCACCGCGCTGGTTCTGATATAGCCCTTCTCCGTGTGCACGCCTGCAATCTTGCCATTGGCCAAGTCGAGCGCCCGCGCGGCGCATCCCTGGTGGATCGTGGCGCCCAGAGTTCTGGCCCCCTCGGCGATAGCCGGCGCGGCCAGCGCAGGTTCGGCCTTGCCGTCCCGCTCCGAATAGGTCCCACCGACCCATTTGCCGCGCGCTTCGGGGACGCGCTCGGCCACCTCCGCCCGGCTCAGCACCCGGGTGTCGACGTCGTACTCCCTGGCGAGCTCGCGCCACTTTTCCCAGCCCGCGAGCACAGCCTCGTCGTGGGTCGCATAGACGAGACCGCAGCGCCGAAATCCTAGGTCCCGATTGATATCGCGCGTGAGCTCGTCCCACAGCCGCATGGAGAGCACCGAGAGCGGCAGTTCGCGCCGGTCGCGGTTCTGCTGGCGGCACCAACCCCAGTTTCGGCTCGATTGTTCACAGGCGACGTGGCCCTTCTCGAGCAGCGCCACAGAGAGGCCACGCTTCGCCAGGTAATAGGCGGCCGTAGAGCCGAGGATGCCGCCGCCGACGATGACGACGTCGGCCTCGACCGGGAGACGCTCATCGCTGTGAATGCGCTCGACTTGGGGCGACATGTTCCAACGAACCTCAGCTGCCAAGAATGCGGAAGCAAAGTTCCGATCAGCCCTTCATCGCATCGTGCGCGCGATAGAATGTGCTGAAATCACCTAGAACTTCGCAAGATGTTCGGGTTTTTGAGCGCTTGTGCGATACGAGCTGCTCAAGCGCGATCGTCCCAGTTCGGCGCAATGGCGACGCGACCTGCTTGTCCACGGAGACCGGACCGCTTTTCGATGCCCCAGCAAAATGGACCCAGACCGTCGCGATTGGGTCGGCGACACCGGGACGAGTGATGTCCTGAACCACGAGCGTCGGGCGTTTGTTCCGATCGCAGGCAGACGGTCTAGCCTTCGAGGTCGTGAGCGGTGCCGGCATCCATGGATGTGCCGGGTTCGAGCAGCACGACCTCGCAGATGTCGTCCAGCGCGACAGGGCAATGCTCTACCCCATGCGGGACCACGATGAACTCGCCTTGCTCGATGATCTCGTCCCGATCACGGAACTTCATCAGCAGGCGGCCCTTGTGCACGAGGAAGAGTTCGTCACCGCTCCTGTGAAAGCGCCAGGCGAACTCGCCCGCGAACTTGGCGAGCTTGATCTGCATGTCGTTAATCTGACCCGCGATCTTCGAAGACCAAGTCTCCTTGAGCTGCCCGAACGAGTTGGCCAGGTTCCTCTTGTGGAGTGGGGAGAGATGTCGGTTCAGGGAGGCCACGTCACGAATGATGGCCCCAAGCTGGCGAGCGACGTCCTTGTCGTCGGCCGGATACTTGCCGTCCAACGCGGCCGTGCCGATAGTGAAGCCGGCGGCTCCTGCGTCCTTCAGGATGGCGATCCGCTCAGGCGTATCAATCGAGCCGGCCACATAGACGGGCTTGGGCACCGCCGCGCACACCGCTTTGATGAGGGCCGGGACGTCTTCCTTGGAGCGATAGGCGAGCAGGTCGAGGCCATACACGCCCTCCCGCAGGGCGAGCGCCTTGGCGCTCTCAACGATCTCCTCGATGCTCCCTTCGAGCACGCTCGGGTGACCGGTAATGCGACCCGGGAAGGGGCAGTATTGAATGCCGGTGCCAGCAAGGATCGGCAGCACGTCGTCAAGACGTGTGCCGCCGAGCAAGACGTCGACGCCGATTTCAACCGCCGCTTTCGCCGAAACGATCTCACTTTGCCGGTCGAGTGAGACGACTTCGAGATAGGAGGTGGCGCCGTCTGCCTTGATGACCTGGTTGAGAACTTTGAGTCGATCGATCGGCAGGCCGATGTCCTTGAAACCGATGTGGCGAACGCCAAGGCTGAGGGCGGTCTTGAGTTGTTCAGAGGCGTCCTCGACGGTGCGATCGTTGCGCGTGAGCATGAAGATGAAGCGAAGGCCCATTAGACTACCCCTTCTTTGGTCTTAATTTGCGCGGCGACGAGCCTTCGCGCGTAAGTCAGGGCGGTCTCGAGACTGCCGGTGTCGGCGATGCCTCGGCCTGCAATGTCGAATGCCGTGCCGTGATCAGGGCTTGTACGGACGAACGGCAGGCCGAGCGTGATGTTCACACCCTTTTCGAGGCCGAGATATTTCACCGGGATCAGGCCCTGATCGTGATATTGGGCCACGACCACATCGAAGCGGCCCTTGCGGGCCTGCATGTAGACAGTGTCCCCGGGCCAGGGGCCACTGGCGTCGACGCCCTCGGCGCGGGCTGCTTCGATCGCAGGCCGTATGATCTGGATTTCTTCGTCGCCGAAGAGACCACCTTCGCCGGCATGGGGGTTGAGCCCTGCGACCGCAATGCGCGGCGCCGCGATCCCGAGGGCCTTGCCGCCCTCATTTGCGAGCCGGATCGCTGACATCTGGGCATCGAAATCCGCTTGGTCGATGGCCTTGCGCAGCGACGTGTGGATGGTGACGAGAACCGTGCGGATATCGTCGTTCGCCAGCATCATCGCAACGCGCTTCGCACCACCATAGTCGGCGAGGATTTCGGTGTGCCCGGGATAGCGAATGCCCGCGTTTGCCATCGCTTCCTTGTTGATCGGTGCGGTGACGATGCCGCTGACCTTGCCGGCCTTGGCTGCCGCGACGGCGGCGACGATGGCATCGAAGGAAGCTTGGCCGGACATGGCGCTGACGCTCCCGAGCGGAGGCGGCGCGATGATTTGCGTCGCCTCGACAACCTCAATGGACCGCGGCTCAGAGCGCGCCTCTTCAGGTCCGGCGATACGCCTGACCGTCAGCTCGAGGCCCAGACGGTGGACGATATTCTCCATCACGACGTAGCTGCCGAATACGACCGTGCCTTCGCCGGCTTTGGCCAATGTCTTCGCCACGATCTCCGGGCCGATGCCGGAGGCATCGCCCATTGTGATGGCGAGGGGAGCGGATTGGGTCATGATACAACCAGTTCTGATACCGAGGTGCCGAGGCGGAGCTGCGTGATCGCACGACGCAGCGTATCGTCGTCGCCAAAGCCGCCTGCCTTCATGGCGATCAGTAGCTCTCGTCCATCTCCGAGGGACGTGCGGCCAAGCGGAAAGCCCGGCTCGAGCTCTTGCAGGATCTCGAACTCATAAATGTCCAGGCCATCCAGGATCGCCTCCATGGTGTCCCCGCCTGTGGCGATCACCATGTCGAAACGCTCGTCGGCCAACCGTCGAGCCGCAGTTTGGGCAATGTCGTGCAGGACGGATCCGGGATCATTCATCCGTTCGATCGGAGCCCGCAGCAGAGCGATTCCAGGCTCCATTGCAATGCAGTCGGCCTGACGATGGCTGCGCGGATTGGCGCTGCCGATAGCAACAAGAATGTCGCCACAAACCGTGACGGTCACGTTCGACGCCACCGCAAGCGGCGCAAGACGCTTCGCCAGAGCAAGGGCCATGCCCGGAGAGCCCACCCATAGGATCGACTCCGGATCCGGCAGGGCGGCAACTTGTTTGTCGAGATCGGCCTGTGTCGCAGCATCAAGGATGACGACGCTTCCAATGGAGGCCGGAACGAGCTCAGCCAGCCGAGAATGTCGCGCAGGATGGACGGGGTCGCGACCGTATTCGGTCTCCGCGACAGGAATGCCGCCCACAAGCTGAATGCCGCTGACGGTTGTACGCCCAGCGCCGGGGAACGCCGGTGCAAAGACCAGCATCTTGCGGCCGCTTGCCACGAAGGCCGCTTCCATCTCGGCCGTCACATGCCCGCGAAGAGTCGAGTCCACGGTCTTGTAGAGGACATCCCGTGAAGCGAGCTGCTCGGCAAGTTCCGACACCCGCTGTGCCGCTTGCGAAGCTGGTACCGATCGCGATCCGCTATCGACGGCGATGATCTTTGCATCCTCTAGCGGCCTCCGACGTCGGCCGACAACGGCTCGCAGGCACCGCTCGACAAACGGACCGGCCCCATCGGCGGCGCTGGTCAGGTCATCGGCCAGAATACCGATTGTGTATTCGCCATTGGTTCGCATGGATCAATTATGCCAAGCTAATCCAGCATGAAAAGCGATAGTTTTTGCGCTACATCAGTGATATCAGGTCACCAATGAGGCGATCAGAAATACCTTCGTTGGACGACTTACGTGCGTTCGAGACCACTGCGCGGCTGGGGTCGGTTCGGCTTGCCGCGAACAGCCTTGCCTTGACCCATGGGGCTGTGAGCCGCCGTATCACCAAACTCTCGGAAGACCTTGGCTTCAAACTCTTTGAAAAAAGCGGACGTGGCTTGCGCCTCACGGCTTCTGGAGAAGTGCTCAACCTCACCCTCGGCCGTTTCTTCACCGAGCTGGCGACAACCGTTGAGAGCTTGCGTGCTGCCAACGCACAGCAGAATTCCCTCGTTCTCTCATGCGAGCCTTCAGTCGCTATGCGCTGGCTTATTCCACGGCTTGCAAACTTTCAGGCCGTCCATCCTAACATCGCTCTACATCTCTCAGTCGCCGGCGGCCCCGTCGAGTTTCGCCGCGATCGGATCGATCTTGCTATACGTCGGCTCGACTTTGCGTTCCCAGAGGCGTGGCACGTCCGGCGCCTTTTTCCTGAAAGGGTAGGACCGGTCATGAGCCCTCAGCTCGCGCCGGTGTTTGCCTCAGGAAACTACATCGCCCTAGGTTCGAAGACTCGGGCGGACGCTTGGTCGCGGTGGCTTTCCACCCACCCGTCGGTGCGGCGCCCCACGGAGATACGCTTCTACGATCACCACTTCCTCATCGTTGAAGCAGCATTGGCCGGATTGGGCGTTGCCCTCAGCCCGCGGGTCCTTGCAACGGACGACGTAGATAGAGGGCGGCTCATCGCACCTGCCGGTTTCGATCCTGACGAAAGCCACTATGGCCTTATCTGGGCGGGAGAAACTGAACTGTCTGGGAAAGCGAACTATCTTGCTTCATGGCTGCAGGAACAGTGCAATCTGATCTAATGATTTAACTTCGCGCTCCTCAAGGGCTCGGCGCTACCTTGCATGCAGCATCTTAGTTTTGAACGGCTCGCCCTAGAGGTAGCGTTTCATTGATAAAATCCGAGAACGGCTTTGGTCTCGAGATATTCTTCCATGCCTTCGCAGCCGTATTCCCTGCCGTTCCCGGAACGCTTGTATCCGCCAAAAGGTGCGTTCGGATCCCAGTCGGGATAGTTGAGATGGACCTGACCGGACTGGATCTGCCCAGCCACTTTCCTCGCGGTGTCCATATCAGTGCCCTGCACATGCGCGCCGAGGCCGTAGACCGTGTCGTTGGCGATCTCGATCGCCTCGTCAACCGAATCGTATGGAATGATAGACAACACCGGGCCGAAGATCTCCTCCTGAGCTATCCTCATGTCGCGACGGACGTTCGAGAAGATCGTCGGCCGCGCATAGAGGCCGATCTGAAGGTCGTCGGGCCGCCCCGGCCCGCCAATGACAAGCTTGGCGCGTTCCTCCAGGCCGACGTCGATCATAGTCTGGACGCGCTCGAACTGCGGCCGGTTGGCGATCGGACCATGGGTCGTGCATTCCGAAAGCGGATCGCCGACCACTATTTCGGAAGCAGCCGCCGCAGCGAGAGCCTCAACCTCCGCCATCTGCGAGCGGGACACAAGCATGCGCGTCGGCGCGCTGCAGGATTGGCCGAGATTGCGGAAAGCGGCGCCGACGCCGAGTGGAACGGCCCGGCTCAGCTCGGCATCCGGCAGAATGATATTTGGCGACTTGCCACCGAGTTCCTGGGCGACGCGCTTGACGGTGGGCGCAGCCGCCTGCGCAACGAGAACTCCGGCACGGGTCGAGCCGGTGATCGAGACCATGTCGACCTGCGGATGCGACGCCAGACCGGTGCCCACGACGGGACCGGTCCCATTGACGAGGTTGAATACGCCGGGCGGACAACCGGCATCGTCCATCACCTCGGCGAACAGCAAGGCGCTCAGGGGCGACAATTCGCTTGGCTTCAACACCACCGTGCAGCCCGCCGCGAGCGCCGGACCGACCTTGGCTGTGATCTGGTAGAGAGGCCAATTCCAAGGGGTGATGAGACCACAGACGCCGATCGCCTCGCGCATGAGGGCGGTGCTGCCGCGCGGGCTGATGAAAGAATAGGTCGCGAGATTGTCACGCGCGACGCGGATATGTTCGGCGGCCAGCGGCACCTGGGCGCGGCGCGCATAGGTGATAGCGGCCCCCATCTCGCTCGTGATCGCCTGCGCGAACAGCTCGAGCCGCTCCAGGAGCAAACCATGGATCCGGTCGAGCAGCGCTGCACGCTCCGGAGCCGGCTTGCAAGACCAGCCCGCGAAGGCTCGTCTGGCCGCGGCGACCGCGTATTCCACGTCCTCGTCGTTTCCGAGCGCGACTTCGGCGATTGGCTGCTCGGCCGCCGGGTTGACGACGACCGCCATCGCCGATCCGCTGGGCTTGCGCCATTCTCCGTCGATGTAGAATTTGCCGAGGAAGCCGGCTTCCGTCAGGTGTCGAACGGCCGAGGTCATTGGAAGCGATCCTTGATCCGGTAATAGGCGCCGACCAGCGGAAGCTGGGCATGCGCAAATCGCCGCCCGATTCTGTTTCAGGTTTACCAGCCGCGCATCCGCGGCCACTGAGCTTCGATTGCGTCACTTCCCGCCGAGATGACATTGTACAGTTCGTGCTGTGACGCCATCGCGCAGGCATGATTGGGCAGAATCCTGACCTTCGCGCCGATCGGGATATGCGGGAGGGCTGCAGCCGATCCGGACCTGACGGCGAGGATGCCGTGCTCCTGGCTCGCCTGCGCGACGATCAGGTTCGGATAGAGTTGGCCGGACAGATCGCAGACGAGACCGAAACCTTGGTCAACCCGCTGCGCCGCGGTGCCGCGATCGCGTGACAGTGCCATCCAGCCCGCATCGACCAAGATCCATCCCTTCTCCGGCTTCGTGCCGATGATGGTGGCGAGAACCGAGATCGCGATGTCGTCGGTCGTGCAAACACCGACGCCGTGCATCACCAGATCGAAGAACATGTAGACGCCGGCCCGCATCTCCGTGACACCGGTCAGGTCATCGGCGAAATGGGCGGTCGGCGTCAACCGACACTCACGACCGGGCATTCATGCCCCGCCGCCCGCAATGTCTCCGCGGCCGCCACGGCCACGGCCCTTTCGTTCTCTGCTGCCGCGACGAGAGCATCGGACGTGTAAAGGCTGTAGGATTCGCCGGCATGGGTGAGAATGCCGGCGAGCGTGACGCCGGCCTCGGCCAGGGCCGCCGCGACGGCGATGAGTTTGGGATCGGTGGCGGTCAGCCCCCCGCGATGGCCGTCGCAGTCGATCTCGATGAAGGCGGAGGGCGTCACGCCGGCGGCGTGCGCGGCCGTGCCCAACATCGCCGCCTGTTCAGGGGAATCGAGCAGCACCTTAAGGTCAACGCCGGCTTTGCGGAGACGGATCGCCCTTTCAGCGGTGTGCGGTGCCACGCCGACGGCATATGTCACGTCACGGAAACCGTACTGCGCGAAGTACTCAGCCTCCGCCAAGGTGGAGACGGTGATCGGCCCGGGCCCGGAGGGATAGGCGCGCCGGGCGACCTCAATGGATTTCGCGGTTTTCATATGGGGGCGCAGCACGACGCCAGCCGCGGCCATACGAGAGGACAGACGGGCGAGATTGCGATCCAGCCGGTCTTTGTCGAGCAGGAGGGCCGGCGTCGCCAACGCGCCGACCGTCGCGGCTATTTCGCATGGCGCGGCGTTGTGGACATCGATCCCGCGCATATCCCAGCGTTGCATCTCAAGGTCTCCTAGCCGAACGACTGGTTGGCGACCGCGAACCTGCGCGCTGGCCCGGTCGATGGCGTCTGCGCCCCCAGGACCATGGTGGTGGCGTCGCTGACCTGCTGCAGCCCGATGCTTTCGAGCCAGTCCCCGAGCTGCGAGGAGGCAGAGGTGTCGATCCGGACGAAGACACTCCCGAGGGGCGCGAGCGCGGCCTCGATCAATGCGCGCGCATCAGTCGGGCTCTCGGCAACCACAGGGCCGATGACATGCCCGCGGCCGAAGAGACGGGAAATGGCGTAGCCGCGGGGCGTGCCGTCACGCAAGAGGACGTAGCCGTCGCCGACCTCGATCAGCCGGTTCAGCATCTCGCGCCTCGTCCAGCCGGAGGCCTCGTGATCGAGCTCCACGATCGCCCCGAAGTCCGATGGAACCATCAATCTGACGTTTGCGAGCGGCGGCGTGTCGCGGCGCTGGCGAGGAACGCCATGATGCTGGTGCAGCATGCCGATGCTCGCGAAGCCGCGGCGTGCGTAAAGCGCAAGGCCCTCTGCCGTCGAATTCAGCGTGATGATCCGTGGTCGTGCCGCCGCGAGCAGCGCGTCCATCAGCCGGGCCCCGTAACCCCGTCCCTGAACGGCTTTCGAGACGATGATCATTCCGGCGGAAGCATGGGTGTCGCCGTAAGGCCACCACAGCGCGGTCCCTACCACAGCACCCGCACTCGTCACCACGAAACCGCGGCCAAGCTGCAGCGCAAATTCCCAATCCTTGAGCAGATACGGCCAAGACATCTCCTGCGAGAGCTTCAGCGCACCTTTCAGGTGCGCTCTCGCGAAAGGGATCAGGGCCACGTCTTCGTTCGCGCGATCTCCGGCCTGGGTAGCTGCGGTTGCCATGATGCGTCGACGTCTCTCGCTTGGGTTACCGGACTAATCGTCAGTGCCTGACACGGCGAGGTCCGTCTGACGATGTTCACACGAATTGCAGCGTACCTTGGCTCCGACAGCATTACGCGATCAGACTGACGCAAAGTTCGGCAGGGTATTGCATTGATGATACGGTAGAAGAGACAATCTGCTGTCAGCGGCTCGTGCGCCAAGGTCAGCTTCGCGCCAAGACCCGCCGAACCCGTGAGGGCCGACCGCAACTTTACTCGCGTCCGCTGACACCGGTCGCCATCCTCAGGCGTGCTTGCAACGTCGCGGTCGCTTTTGCGTTGCGAACCTCGTCGCATGACAACTCCGTAGATATGGCCGAGGCTGAAACACTCCTCGATCCGAAACCGACCCTTCGGCACGTCGCACCCTGCACGACGTCGGCGATGTAGTTCTTCACGGCCCGTCCATCCGGGGGAAGGACTTTGACTCGCCTCGGCAGCCCTTCTAGTCCATCGAACCGTTGCGGACGATCTGGCTGCCGGCCTAACGCTTCCTTGATCGTCGAAGCGAATTTGATTGGCTGTGCAGTTTCGAGCACAAGCATCGGCGTCTCGGGGTTCGCATGCATGCGCCCGACCGTCACACCATCCGCAGTGTGAGGATCGATCATTGTGTTGTAGCGGTCCCACGTGTCACGGATCGTCGCCAGTCGATCGGCATGGGTGCTCCTGCCGCTGCGGAATCCAAAACGCGCCGCCGCCGTTACGAAGCTGGGATCACCGCTGAGGTCGAACGAACCGCATTTCCGAAGTTGGTTCTCAAACAGCGATTTCGTCCGACTGGCGTTGCGACCGAGTAAATCGAAGATGAACCGCTCGAGATTTGATGCCTTGGAAATATCCATGGAAGGGCTCGATGTTTCAAGCGTGTCAGCTCGGCTTCTGGCGCGATAAACGCCGGTGCGGAAAAACTCGTCGAGCACGTCGTTTTCGTTGGTCGCAAGGACGAGACGGGATATTGGAAGTCCCATCATGCGCGCAACATGACCAGCGCAGATGTTTCCGAAGTTTCCTGAAGGCACGGAAAAGTCAACGCCTGCTGACCTCCCTTCGGAGACTTGAAAATAGCCGGAGAAGTAATAGACGACCTGCGCGACCAGTCGGGCCCAGTTGATCGAATTCACTGCACCTATCTTATATCGTCGTTTGAATTCCAGATCGCTGGACACACATTTGACGATGTCTTGGCAATCGTCGAACACGCCATCTATGGCGATGTTGTGGATGTTGGCGTCCTGCAGGCTGAACATCTGAGCTTGCTGAAAGGAGCTCATCCGTCCGAGGGGCGACATCATGAAGATCCGCACCCCCTTCTTGCCGCGCATTGCGTATTCCGCAGCGCTCCCGGTGTCGCCACTGGTGGCCCCAAGAATGTTCAATTCGTCGTGCCGGCGTGCCAGTTCGTACTCGAGCAGATTGCCGAGCAACTGCATGGCCATGTCCTTGAACGCCAGCGTAGGACCGTTCGACAATTCCTGGAGGTAAAGCCGCGTCTCCAGCTTTCGAAGCAAAACGATGCTCGAGGCTCCAAATATCTCGGGCGTGTAGGTCTTTTCGCAGATTGCCTTCAGGTCAGCGGGCGGAATATCGCTGACGTAGAGCGACAGGACCTCGAAGGCGAGGCTGGGATAGGACAAGGAACGCCATGCATCCAATGTAGCGGCGTCCACACGCGGGTAGGTCTCAGGTACGTACAGCCCGCCGTCCTCGGCGAGGCCTTCAAGCAATGTCTCGCAGAACTGTCTGCGACCTGAATGTCCGCGCGTGGATACGTAGTGCATCGATGCTCTTCTTTCGAGAGGCGGCAGTGCCGCCAGCTCCATGACCCGGGTTGTACCTTTGAGAATGCCCGATGGAGCTTCCAGCCGTCAGCGGCGGTCGCGCCACAGCGCGAAATGATCCTGCATCCGATATCCCCAGATCATGGCGGGCATGAACCAGGGATCGCCACGATAGAGCGGGATGGAGTCCGGCGGACGGAAGTCAAAGGCGGTGCGCGCCCGTTCGTGGTTTCCCATCAGCTTGTGGGCCGCGTGCATCCCGATCCAAGGCGCCCAGACGACGCCTGAACCGCAGAAGCCAGTGGCATAAACCACACCGTCCTCTTCGAAGATGCGCGGGAGCATGTCGCGATTCATCGCCACATTGCCGAACCAGCTGTGCGAAAGGCGAACATTCTCGAGTTCGGGGAAAAGGTTCACCAGCCCCTTGCGCAGCAGGAGCTTTGGAGCCACCGGGTTACCGACACGAGAGCTGTCGCGCCCCCCTAACAGGATACGTTTGCCGTCGGGCGATGGGCGGTAATAGAACCCGATCTGGCGGTTCTCGGTCATCATCATGCGTTTGGGCATCAGCCGCGCCATGACGTCAGGTGCGAGCTCCTCGGTTGCAATGATCCGGCTGCGAACCGGGACCAGCCTGCGGCGCAGGAAGGGAACGGCGCTATCAGTATAGCCATTCGTGCAAACCAGAACCTGACGCGCCTGCACCGAACCGGCCGAGGTCACGATGCGGAATCCGGAGCCGTCCCTCTCAATTGAGATGACGGGCGTGTCCGCATGAACCGCGACGCCCGAAGCGAGCGCCACGCGAAGCAGTTCAGCGTGAAACTTCGCCGGTTGTAGCCCACCGATATCCATCCGGACTGTTCCACCCCGGTAGACATCGGTGCCGATGTAACTGCGCTGCTCGGCATAGGGTACGGCGTGAGACTCGATCCGCAGCCTCTTCGCTAATACTTCCGCGCTACGCGCCATCGTGTCGTACTGCTCATATCCGAACGCGCCCTTGAACTGCCCGACCAGTCGGAAATCACAGGCGAGCCCTTCAGTCTTGATGAAATCGTAAAGGAATTCGCGGGCGATCTTGCCTTCGGCCTCGATTGCCAACGCCTTGTCTTCGCCGAAGCGTCGGGAGATCGCCGCGTAATCCGGCCGTATGCTTGCGCTGGTTATTCCACCGTTGCGCGTCGAGGCGCCCTCGCCCGGAGTCATCGCGTCAAAGGCCGCAACCGAGCGTCCCTCGCGCGCCAGCACCAGCCCGGCCGAAAGAGAGGCATAGCCAGCGCCCACGATCAGTACGTCAAGTTTCTTGGGAAGAGTCTGTTGAGGCAGCGACCTAAGTGGTGCGGCTTCCCACCAATAGGGCGTGTCCTTCTCTGCGGCTCTGGGCTCGTGCATGTCGCTGACTTCTCGGGTGTTAAAGGTGGCCTTGGATTACTGACAAGACGGATTCTGATCAGCCAACGCGGTGCTTGCGACGTCTACGCTATCAGGAGGTTCTGCCGGATAGCCTTCAACGCTGTCCGCTGCCTGCCACCTGGGCTCAAGCCGTCAAATGTGGTCATCTCTAACGTCAAGCGCATCGCGCAACCCGTCGCCGATGAAGTTGAAGCTGGTCACTGCGATCGTAATCGCCGCGCCTGGAATGATGGCAAGCCAGGGAGCGCTGGCCAGATATTGCTGGGCGCCGTTGAGCAGATTGCCCCAGCTGGGCAGCGGTGGTTGGATGCCGTAACCGAGGAAACTGATATAGGCCTCCAGAAGAATCGCACGGGCGACGGTGAGGCTTGCGGCCACAATGATCGGACCGGTGGCATTGGGCAGAATTTCGCGAAGCATGATATGCCTGCCGCTCAGACCGACCATGCGCGCGGCCTGGACAAACTCGCGCTCGCGCAGCGAACGGACCTCGGCTTCGACGATCCTGGCAACCTCCATCCAGCTCGTGACAGCGATGATGACAGTGATCATCATCGGACTGGGCCGGAGCGTCGCCGCCAACGCCAGCACGAGGAAAATCGAGGGGAAGGAAAGAAAGCCATCCACCGTGCGCATCAGCGCCGCTCCGATCCAGCCGCCGCGATAGCCTGCGGTCACGCCAACGAGCGTTCCGATCAGCGTTGACAACAACATCGCGGAGAATCCCACCAGCAGTGAGACGCGCCCAGCCATCAACAGCCGCACAGCCAAGTCTCGCCCCAACGGGTCAGTGCCGAAATAATGATGACCACTCAACGGAGGAGCGAAACGGGCGCGCATATCAATGTGGAGCGAGTCGTAAGGCAAGGCATAGGGGCCCAAGACGCACGCCAACACGAGCAGGGCGATCATCGCGAATCCGAGCAGCGCCAGGTGGTGGCGCATGAAGCGGCGCACCCCGCGGCTGTGCCACCAGCGAATTGGAGGGAGGTGGGCGGCGATGTCAGTCATAATTGGGACTCCTGTTGACGGCACGAGCCTGCGTCTTCAGCTGAGACGAATGCGCGGATCGACGAGTGCGACAAGGATGTCTGCGACGAGATTGCCAAGCACGACAAGGATGGCTGAGAATATCAACAGCCCCATGACCATCGGATAATCACTGTAGCCGAGGCTGTCGAGAAACAGCCGCCCCATTCCCGGCCAGGTAAAGATGGTCTCAGTGACCAACGCGCCGGTCAGAATGCTCGGCAACTGCACCCCAGCCAGCGTGATCATCGGCAACAGCGCGTTGCCGACGACATGCTTCAGCAGGATGCGGCGCTCACTCAGGCCCTTGGCGCGAGCCGTCTTGACGAAATCCTGGCTCAGCGCATCGAGAGTCGCCGTGCGCATGTAGCGGCTCCAGACCGCGACATGGACCAGAGACAGCACCAAGCTTGGCAAGATCAGGTGATGCAAGTAATCCAGCACCGATCCGTCGCCGATCGTGTACATGTTCCCTGCAGGCACCCAACCGAGCTTCAACGTGAAGATATAGATGCCGACGAGGCCGAACCAGAAGGTCGGGACCGACAGCGCGACCATGGCGCCGATCGTCGCGCAATAATCGAACAGGGAATAGCGGTGGGTGGCACCGCGGATCCCGATCCAGGAACCAATGGCAATGGCCAGTGCCGTGGAGGTGCCCATGAGCAGCAACGTCGCGAAGAGGTGACGCCCAATCACCGCCAGCACCGGCGTGCCGTCGCGGAAAGAGTGTCCCCAGTCGCCTTGAACCAGCCGCCAAGCCCAATCAAAATACTGAATCCACAGCGGCCGGTTCAGCCCGAGCTGCTCTGCCAGTCGCTCAATGTCCTTCTGAGTCATGCCGGGATCCAGCCCGAACTGCGCGAGAGGACCGCCCGGCATGAAGTTGAGCACCGTGAAGCCGATGATCGAGACGATCACCAACAGCACGATGCTCTGCGAAAAACGATTGAGCAGGAACCCGGGCATTCGAGTCTCCATATTAACTTGACAGCGGCTAGTCGGTCGCCGCCCTGCGCCTATCCGGGCCCCGGGCGGCGATACGTCAACTCGCCCAAGACCAAGCCAGCGCGTTCCAGGATTCAGTGCGCGTGTTGACGTTCGGCGCGACCCCGGAAATGCCTTTCTTGTTACCCTGGACCGCATTGATCTGGTACAGCGGAAGGAAGGGCAGGTCGCGACGAACAAGCTCTTGTACCCGACGGTAGATCGTGCGCCGCGCGTCCGGATCGAAGCTGCGAACCCCTTGATCGAGCAAGGCATCGACCTCTAGATTTGAATACTGCGCATTATTCGAACCACGCCCGCCCTTCGTTCTAATCGAACGCGAGTGCAAGCGATTGGTCACGTCCGGGTCAGCACCGATCAGATACGTGCTACCGACGATCACGGAATCGAATTGCGATTGCTGCCAGAACTCGCCCCACATCACGGCGGCGGGCAAGTTCGATATCTTCATCTCGACGCCCAACTGAGAAAATGTCTGCTGCAAGAACTGCTGCACCTGCTCGCGAAGCGGATCGCCTGAAGTGGTCGAGCTGGCAAAGGACAGGCGGACGCCGCTTTTGGCCCGAATGCCATCCCGCCCGGGCATCCAGCCGGCTTGGTCGAGGATCTGGCGCGCGCGGTCCAGATTGTATGCGTGCGCTGGAAGATTGGGGTTATAGTAGATGGCCTGCCTCGGCATGAAGGTCTCCGTCGGAGTCGGCACGCCGTAATAGAGCCCCTGGATAATCGATTCCTTGTCGATGGCTGCATAGAGCGCCTCACGGACTGCAAGCTCCCTGAACTGTGGACGCTCCAGATTCAGGTAAAAGGACTCGAATGAGGCCTTTGGGACCAGTGTCACAACTCGGTTCGCCAGCGCCTTGGCTTCCTCGTAATGGTCAGCTGTGATGTACGGCTGCCCCATCAGGTCCACGTCGCCGCTCTTGAACTGAGTGTAGAGGACGGTGAGGTCGGGAATGTATTTGAAGATCAGCTTCTCGATGTGAGGGCCTTCTCCGAAATATTCGGAGTTAGCCACGAGCTCGAGATGATCGCCTGCGACCCGCTGGCCCCACTTGAACGCGCCGGTGCCAACAGGCGCCTGGTTGAAGGCAGCGTTGTTTGGATTGGCCTCCTTCTCGAGGATGTGCTTGGGCACGATGAAGGTTTCGGTGAGGAACGACAGATAAGGCGCAAAAACCTGTTCCATTCGCCACGAGATCTCCGTGGGCGAGATCACCGTGATGTCGCGCACGAGGGCATGGCCGGCGGTGCGCCAACTCCGGAAGTCCGGGTTGGTGATCAGTTCGAGGGTGAACTTCACATCCTCGGCCGTGAAGGGTTTGCCGTCGTGCCAGCGGACATCATCACGCAAACGAAGGTGCCATTTGAGACCGTCCTCCGAAATGCCGCCGTTCTTCTGGTTCGGTACTTCGACGGCAAGGTTGGGCTGAATCTCGCCTTTTGGGTCGATCCGGAACAGCGCGTCAAAAACCGAGAAATGGACACCATCATCGACTTCAATGTGTACCATCAGCGGATTGAAGACTGTCGGCTCTTGTCCAAGTCCGACGACGATGCGACCGCTCGGTTTGGCGGGAGCCTTCTGAGCGAAGGCGGGCGTACCCAACAGGCCTGGTGCAGCGAGGCCGGCAGCCCCGGCCACCATCAATCGAAGTGCATTGCGCCGTGAATAGCTCGAGTCAAAATAAGCTTCCGTCATGACCTCTCCTCGTTCTTGGCTGTGTCCCGCCGGTGTTCATTGACTCCCGCGAGCGCGCGAGCGCCCCTTGGCTGCTCGCCGGGGATGGCAGCGACGAGCTCGCGCGTGTAGGCGGATTTCGGGTCCAGGAAGATCTGCGACGGCGGTCCGCGTTCGATGATCTGTCCTCGATGCATAACCGCAATTTCATCGCAGATCTGGCTGGCGACGCGCAGATCATGCGTGATGAAGATCATCGAGACGCCAGTCTCCCGCTGAATCTGGTCCAGCAGCTTCAGGATCTGGGCCTGGATTGACACGTCAAGCGCGGAGACGGCTTCGTCGGCGATCAGCAATTTTGGTTTGAACATCAGCGCCCGGGCGATGCCGACGCGCTGGCGCTGCCCGCCGGAGAATTCGTGCGGATAGCGTTCAAAGGCGCCTGAATCCAGGCCCACATGGGACAGAAGCTCACGCGCCCGCTCACCAGCCTCTCTGTGCGGCACGCCGTGCGCGACCGGCCCTACTGTGAGAATTTGCCCGACCGTCGAGCGCGGGTTGAGCGACGCAAAAGGATCCTGGAAGATCATCTGGATTTTTGGCCGCAGCGGCCGAAACTCGGCCTCGGTAAGCCCGGCGACGTCGCGGCCTTCGAACAGAATCGAGCCACCGTCGCTCTCCATGAGCTTGATCAGCAGCCGGCCGAGCGACGATTTGCCCGAACCGCTTTCTCCGACAACGCCTAGCGTGCGGCCCTGCGTGAGATCGAACGAGACACCATTGACCGCAGTCACGATGCGCTGCGTGCGGAAAAGCGCACTGCCGCTGCGATAGGTCTTGACCAGACACTCGACCTTCAGGATTGACGCCCTGTCGGCGGCTTCCAACGGATTGCGGTCCTTGCCGGTCAGGTGCGGCACGGCCGCGATCAGGCGGCGCGTATAGAGGTGACTGGGCGACTTGAGCACTTGCTCGGCACTGCCTTGCTCGACGCAATGGCCCTTCTCCATCACCACAACGGAATCGGCAATCTCCGCCACGACTCCAAAGTCATGGGTGATGAACATCACGCTCATTCCCTTGCGGCGCTGAATGTCGCGGATCAGTTTGAGGATCTGCGCCTGCGTCGTCACGTCGAGTGCGGTCGTCGGCTCGTCCGCAATCAGGATCGCGGGCTCAAGAGCCAGGGCCATGGCGATCATCACCCGCTGCCGTTGCCCGCCCGAAAGCCGGAATGGATACTGGTGATACATGAGTTGCGGATCGGGAAGACCGACTTCAACCAACAAGTCTATGGCGCGGCTGCGACGGGATTTCGCGGTCCCAACGTCGTGCGCTGCCATCACTTCCTCGATCTGCGCGCCCACGGTCATCAGCGGATTGAGCGCTGAGAGCGGATCTTGAAAGATCATCGAGACGACGCGGCCGCGAAGGTTGCGGAGCTTATCGGGCGAAATGGCTACGATGTTGGTCCCATTCAGGTCGATCGAACCCGAGGTAACACGTATCGCCTTGGGCAGAAGCCCCATGATCGCATTGGCTGTGACCGACTTGCCCGATCCGGACTCTCCAATGATGCACAGTATCTGACCACGCTTCAGATCAAAGGAGACGTTCTCGACGGCGTGAGCCCGCTCCATCCCGGCCGGCAAGCTCACGGTCAGGTCACGCACCGAGAGTGCCACATCTTCCGAAGCTACAGCCTGAGAGGCAGAGGCCATTTGAACAGTCTCCCCTTTCAACGGCGTTGGGTCGTTCTGCTGCGGATTGGCTCTTCGGCCATTGTTGCCGCCGCGACGATCGGACAGGTCGAAAATTCGCCGCTCATTTTGCCATTCCCTGTTCGGAGAGTGCGACATGATTCAAAGCTTGGTGCTCAACAGCAAAAAAAGCTGTCGCTCAAGCCAAAACATCGGACGAGCGGCCAACTCGATCACTGAATCGAAGTTCTTGGAGCTAACAGTCCCATCCAGCTTGATTGCTCTTGTGGAGGTCTGTTCCTGGACAAGGCTCATCCAGCTTCCCTTTAGAACTTCTGCCATTGATCGACATTGACGCGGCATTCGCGAGTTTGACTGCTTCAATCACCCCAGAGTCGCCGAAACGCGCCGTATGGGCAGCAGGAAGTTCTGAAAACGAAGTGCCATCTGGCATTTCAGTCTGCGCCGCCAAACGTCGGAGATCAATTACCGAACCGGACTAGATTGAGATTGCCGCCGCGACGAGAGAACTCTCAGGCGGCCTGTCTTTTACGCACAAGCGCACTATCGTTGTGCACGGCACGGCCGCACGCGCTCAAAGCTTGATGCCCTGGTGCTTTGGCGAATGAGGTGGGCGCCAGCGACGTGTTCTCACAATAATAGCTTGAACAGAAGTCGGCAAACCGCAGAATATTCCGTCTAATCACAAATTCCCGCAGAGCACCTGCCGCGAATGCTCAGCTACGATAGGTCAAACGCCGGGAGTCCTCGCTTCATGAGTGCGCCGCTCATCCATATTGAATCAAGCCCGTCTCTGCCTCAAGAGGCTGACGTCGTCGTCATTGGCGGCGGCGTGGTGGGCGTGTTCACGGCGTACTATCTCGCCCGCCGCGGCGTTAAGGTCGCCTTGCTCGAAAAGGGGCGTGTCGCCGCCGAGCAGTCCAGTCGCAATTGGGGATGGTGTCGTCAACAGAATCGCGACGCGCGCGAGCTACCGATTGCCACCAAGAGTCTCGATCTTTGGGAGACAGTAGCACAGGAGACCGGGGAAGACACGGGGTTCCGCCGCTGCGGGCTTCTCTATCTGTCGAATGACGAAAATGAGCTGACCGGCTGGGCGAAGTGGCGCGATTTTGCAAAGACGGTCGGCGTTACGACACAGATGTTGAGCACGAACGAAGCGAGCGAGAGAGGCAAAGCGACGGGCCGCAAATGGAAAGGCGGCGTATTCTCTCCAACCGACGGAACGGCAGACCCTTCGAAGGCTGTGCCCGTGGTCGCGCGTGCGATCATGACGGCTGGCGGCACGGTGCACCAGCACTGCGCCGCTCGCGGCATAGAGCTCCGTGCCGGCCGGGTGAGCGGCGTAGTGACCGAAACAGGCACAATCCGGACCAACACGGTGGTCATGGCAGGAGGGGCCTGGGCCTCTTCGTTCTGCAACCAGCTCGGCATTCGCTTCCCGCAGGCGTCCGTGCGCCAGTCCATTCTCGCCGTGGCTCCTGGCGCAGCCGGCCTGCCTGATGCCCTGCACACCGCACTCGTGTCGCTTACGCGACGTAGCAACGGCGGATACACTGCGGCGATCGGCGGGCGTGCGCGCGTCGATCCAACGCCGCAGCAATTCAGGTTCGCTCGCGAATTCGTGCCTATGTTCGCGCGACGCTGGCGCAGTCTCGCCCCTGGAGCATTCGAGGGCATGCGCCAAGGTCATGAATCCTTGGCGAAGTGGGCGCTCGATGAGACGACCCCGATGGAGCTGAACCGGACACTTAGTCCCCGTCCCGACATGCGGCAGATTCGGCTGACACATCAACGAGCTTGCGAATTGCTGCCTGAACTCCGTCGCGTCGCAATCTCCAATGTCTGGGCCGGTTATATTGACAGCACACCGGATGGCGTTCCCGCAATCGGTGAGGTGGGGGCGATTCCAGGCTTTATCCTTGCGGCAGGGTTCAGCGGCCACGGTTTCGGGATTGGCCCCGGCGCGGGGCACCTAATCGCCGACATCATTACGGGTACTGCGCCGATCGTCGACCCGCGTCCATACAGGCCGGAGCGGCTGAAAACGGGTGCCTGGGGCAAGGTCGCCGAGTTCTGAAAAGCAATCTCGCCGCCCGGTGGGAAAGGAAGCTGGTTGGTGCTATGACAGTGCGTATGACGCTGAAGCCTCAAAGCCTTGACGCCGCTATGGCTCCCATCTCATGGCATTGCTTATGAAGCTCGATAAGATCGACATCAGGATTTTATGCGAACTGCAGAAGAACGGGCGGACTTCCAACGTCGAGCTCGCAGAGCTTATAAACCTTTCCCCGAGCCCCTGCCTGATGCGCGTCAAGAGACTCCAGACGGAGGGCTTCATCACCGGCTATTCCGCCCAGATCGACGTCTCCAAGCTCGGACAAACTCTGACTGTGTTCGCCGAGATCACGCTCAAAAATCATCGCCAGATCGATTTCGCGCGCTTTCTCACGACTATCGAAAAGATAGATTCAGTCGTCGAATGCCATCTGGTTTCGGGCGGATATGACTACCTCGTGAAGTTTATCACAGCGGGAATCAGCGAATATCAGGCGCTGATGGAACGTCTCGTCGAGATGGATATCGGAATCGACAAATACTTCAGTTTTGTCGTGCTGAAGTCCCCGATCGTGAAATCCCATCTGCCTCTCGAAAGCATATTCAATAGCTGAAGAACAATCCTCCACCTCGGGGGGCATGGACAGATCGTCGCGTCGCGCTACGGCTCAGGCTTTTGCTGGCCTCGGAATGACAGGCGCAGTGATCATCATTTCATCGCCGCGCGGACGTCGCTGTCTTCGAGGGTTTGGTCGAGCGTCATGCGAGTTCGTTCGATGATGCCGTCGATGTCCCCATCCGTGCAGCAGAGCGGGGGCGCAAAACCCAGCACGCCCTGGGCAAAGGCGCGGATGACGAGACCGTTGTCCCATGCGCGGTCGAAGATGCGGCGCGCCGCGTCGGCTTCCGCCGGCAGGGGCGTCTTGCGCTCCTTGTCCGTGACGAGCTCGATTGCGGCCAGCATGCCGCGACCACGGACATCGCCGACAAGTGGATGATCTGCAAGCGCGCGAAGGCCCTCCATCAGGCGGTGCCCGGCCTTCCGGCCGTTTGCCAACAAGCCGCTTTCGTAAAGATCCAGGCACGCGAGTCCGACCGCTGCACTGACGGGATGTGCGGAATAGGTGTAGCCGTGGCCGACCGCCGTCCTGCCGGCTCCGTCCGCAATCGTATTGTAGACGCGGTCGGACATGAAAACGGCTCCCATCGGCACATAGCCCGACGTCAGACCCTTTGCGGTGGTCATGAAATCCGGCACGACGTCGTCTTCTTCGCATGCGAAAAATGGGCCGACACGACCAAAGCCAGTGATGACCTCATCGGCAACGAACAAAATATCGTTCTCCCGGCAAACAGCGTGCATGGCTTTCAGCCAAGACGGCGGTGGCACGAGGACACCCCCTGATCCCTGAATTGGCTCGACGTAAAAAGCCGCAACGCGGTCTGCGCCCAGTTCGGCGATCTTGGCTCGCAGGGCCGCAACCGACGCAGCAATGATAGCCTGAGGATGGGAACCGACAGGATTACGATAGGCATAGTGCGACGGAATTTTGTGCTGCCAGCTATAAGGTACCCCAAAGCCCGCATGAAAGGAGGGGATCGCGGTCAAGCCGGACCCTGCCGTCGACGATCCATGGTAGCCATGCTCGACGGAAATGAACTGATCCTTCTGCGGCGTACCCTTGGCATGATAATAGTACCGAATAAATCGGATCGTGCTGTCGACGGCATCGGAGCCACCCAGCGTGAAGTAAACATGGTTCAAATCGCCAGGCGCTAATTCGGCCAACCTGGCGGCCAGCCGGATGGCTGGATCGGAGCCCAACCCGAAATAGCCCGTCGCATAGGGCAGTTCGCGCAGTTGTCTCGTGGCTGCATCAACGATGCTGTCTTGTCCGTACCCGGCATTGACACACCACAGGCCGGCGAAGCCGTCGAGCAATTGATGGCCCGAGACGTCGGTCAGCGTCGCGCCCTTCGCCGATCTTAACACCCGCACACCCAAGGCCTCGTGAGTGCGATAGGATGAGACCGGGTGAACCAGATGCGCACGATCCAGCTCGATCAGCGAATTGCTCAACATGTCGTCCTCCATATCAACCCGAAGGCAGATTAGGATATCCAGGACGGCAGTTCCTCCCAAGCCGCGCCCGGATCGCAGGAGTTTTGACTTTCGTTGGTGATCGATGCCGCAGCTTATGCCGGAGCAGGCCCGGCGCATGACGGTGCTGCTCAACGCGAGCGGTTGCTTGGCGCAACTCTCTGCCAAAGCTTCGATCCGGTACGACACAATCTGCTTCCGGCTTCAGCGAAAGCGGCGCTTTATCTTACGAGATGCTCCTTATGATGCTTGTCGTACCGGCGCGCGGTGCCGAGAAGATTGGAGGATTCCACGTCATGACCAAGTTCCGACCGAAATATATCACTTTCGATTGCTATGGCACGCTGACGAATTTCGACATGGCCGGTGCGGCAAGGCGAGTCTACGGCTCCCGGCTTTCTGCCACGACGATGGCAAGTTTCATCAAGGATTTCGCTGCCTATCGCCTGGACGAGGTTCTTGGCGCGTGGAAGTCATACTTCGAGGTCGTGCATAATTCGGTAGAGCGCGCGTGCAAGCGCAACGGTGTCGTATTTCGGCCGGAGGATGCCCAGCGCATCAATGAAGAGATCCACACATGGGGTCCACATCCCGACGTCCCGGCCGGTCTGGCCAAAGTCGCCACGGAGTTACCGCTGGTGATCCTGTCGAACTCCATGAAGAACCTCATCATGTCGAACGTCGAAAAGCTCGGCGCGCCCTTCCACATGATCATCACGGCCGAGGAGACCGGCGCCTACAAGCCGCACATGAAGGGCTTCGAGTACATGCTCGACAAGCTGGGCTGCGGCCCGGAAGATATTACCCACGTCTCCTCGTCCTTCCGGTACGACCTGATGACGGCCTACGACCTGGGCATCAAGAGCAAGGTGTGGGTGAACCGCGGTCACGAGCCCGCGAACCCCTTCTATGAATACACTGAGGTCGCGGACATCGGCGGGCTCGCCGCCGCAGTCGGCTTGGAGCCCCTTCGAAGAAGCGCGTGAAGGCGTATCCTTTTCGGGCTCTTTCGCGGCACGTAGACCTTCGAAAATTTCAGTAGAGACTGTTGCGTGATGAATAAAGGGGGCGGTTCAACCGCCCCCTTTTTCTGTGTTTGAACTACTCATCCGACAGAATTGTGTTACTTCGCTGTTGAGGCATCATGCTGTTTATCGCGCGGACGCGGTCCGCCGCAAAATCGAAGAACCCTTCGATTCCTCTCCTGAAACCAGGAATCGTCCCCTTATTCCAATCCGCCGACATGAAGCGTTTTGATCTCGAGATATTCATCTATCCCGAGCTGGGATCCTTCGCGCCCCAGCCCCGATTGTTTTACGCCGCCGAAAGGCGCGACCTCGGTCGAGATCAGGCCGGTGTTCAGGCCTACCATGCCGAATTCCAGCGCCTCGGCAACGCGCCATGAGCGCTTGAGGCTTTCCGTATAGAAATAGGCGGCAAGACCGAAGGGCGTGCCGTTCGCGATCGCGATCGCTTCGTCCTCCGTCTTGAAGCGGAAAAGCGGCGCGACTGGTCCGAACGTCTCTTCTGAGGCCAAGAGCATGTCAGCCGTTGCCTCACCGAGCACGACGGGGCGGGCATATTGCCTACCTTCCGGCATATATTCGCTCTGCGAGATGATCCTCGCGCCCTTGTCCAGAGCGTCTGTGATGTGCCGCTTGATCTTTTCTATCGCCGCGCCATTGATCATTGGTCCGATTTCGACGCCTTCTTCGGTGCCGGCCCCGACCTTCATTTTCGCAACCCGTCTGGCCAGCTTTTCTGCAAGGGCATCGTAAATGCCCGATTGTACCAAAATGCGATTGCAGCAAACGCAGGTCTGTCCACCATTACGAAACTTCGACGCAATCGCGCCCTCAACGGCCCGGTCGAGATCGGCATCATCAAAGACGATGAACGGCGCGTTGCCGCCGAGCTCGAGGCTGAGCTTCTTGATGTTGTCGGCGGCGCCTTTCATCAGCAATGCGCCGACGCGAGTCGACCCGGTAAACGAGATCTTGCGAACAGTTTCATTGGCCATCAATTCCTGGCCGATTTCCGCGGGCATGCCAGTCACTATATTAATGACGCCCGCCGGGATCCCTGCCTGCTCCGCAAGTACGCCGATCGCGAGTGCCGAAAACGGCGTAAATTCAGATGGCTTGATGACCACGGTGCAGCCCGCAGCAAGCGCAGGTGCCACCTTGCGCGTGATCATGGCGCTGGGAAAGTTCCAGGGCGTGATAATCCCGCAGACGCCGACCGGCTCTTTCAGCACCAGAATGCGGCGATCGGCAGTAGGTGACGGGATGGTCGATCCGTTGATCCGGCGAGCCTCTTCCGCAAACCATTTTACGAAGGATGCCCCATAGCGGATTTCTCCGAGCGATTCAGCAAGCGGTTTGCCCTGTTCCAAAGTCAGCAAGAGCGCCAGATCCTGCTCATGCTGCCGCATGAGCTCATACCAACGCTCCAAAAGTGCCGCGCGTTCTGCGTGAGTAGTCTTCTTCCAACGTTTGAACGCATCAGCCGCAGCGTTGATTGCAGCCGCAGTCTCGTCACGCCCCATGTCGGGGATAGTGCCAAGGACGTTCTGGCTGGCAGGATCGATGACATCAACGGTCGATTTCGCGTTCGCATCCCGCCAGTTGCCGCCGATCAACGCCTGCTGGCGAAACAGATCCTTGTCCTTCAATGCGATCATCTTCTTTTCCCTTCGGGGCCAACCCCGCCATCACAGCGATGCGTAATCGGCTCATGTTCCTTGTCCACGAGCGAGTCTGCTCGACGTGAGTTCGACAAGCACGCTGTTGGATTTGCCATCGGTGAGAT
Source organism: Bradyrhizobium sp. MI1.3 (assembly GCF_055811695.1). Lineage (NCBI taxonomy): Bacteria > Pseudomonadati > Pseudomonadota > Alphaproteobacteria > Hyphomicrobiales > Nitrobacteraceae > Bradyrhizobium > Bradyrhizobium sp. MI1.3. Next base: position 27,328 of record NZ_JBVVPQ010000060.1, read on the forward strand.
CGAATCTTCTCATCCGAGCAATACAGGATCGAACGCCGCATTTTTCATCGAGAATTAAGCGCCTGGCGGCGTTGAATCGCATAAGACGCGACTCGAAAAGCCGATTATTCTGGCAGCGCGCCTATATTAGGAGCGCACTTCGAGCTTTGTGCTCAGTCATAAGCGCAGACGTAGATCTTTCGCACGGTCTCGATCGTGCGCCAGATGCCGACAAAGCCCGGCTTCATCACAAAGCTGTCGCCGGCGCGGTAAGTCTTCGTCTCACCACCCTTTTCCTCAATTTCGATGAGACCCGAGATGATGTGGCAGAACTCGTAAGTGGTGCCCTTAATGGAATGGGTCTCGCCGGGCGTTGCTTCCCAGACGCCGGTCAGCACCTTCTCGGCTTTGGAGGCGTCCTGCGCCCAGGTCTTGAAGGATGGATTGCCCGAAATGAGCCGTTCCGGAACAGGCAAGGCGTTCTTTGGTGCGAAGTCCGGATCGGGATCGATAGAAATCAGAAGGGACATGACATCATCCTTGGTTAATAGCCGAGTGTTCGATCGACAAGCCCGATCGGATTTTTTCCAGCGCGGTGGCGCCGGATGTTTTCTACGACGGATTGTGCCGCCGAATGCGGTTGCGTCACGGATGCGATGTGCGGAGTTATCATCACCTTCGGGTGCGACCAGAGCGCATGGCCTTCCGGCAGCGGCTCGGGGTCGGTGACATCGAGCATAGCTGCTGCAAGGCGGCCGCCGTCGAGCGCCTCGATGAGTGCGGCCTGGTCGAGCTGCGGGCCGCGGCCGACATGCAGCAGTCGCGCTCCCATCGGCAAAAACGAGAAGAGTTTTGAGTTCAGGAGGCCGCGGGTTTGCTCCGTCAGGGGCAGAAGACAGACGAGAATATCCGTTCCTCTCAGGAAACTGCCCAGCTGATCGTCGCCATGAAAGCAGGTGACGCCCTCGACCACATTTTTGCTGCGGCTCCATGCGGCAAGGGGAAATCCAAAGGGCTTGAGGCGATCGATTGCCGCTTGCGCCAGCATCCCAACGCCCAGGAAACCCACGCGGCGTTCGGTCGCCTGTGGGGTGACAAGATCTTGCCACCTGCCCCTTCTCTGCTGCTCCCGATATGCGAGCATCTCGCGATGGAGCGCCAGCACGCCGAGCACGACGTATTCCTGCATCATGCGTATGATGCCATCCTCGACCATACGCACCAGCATCACATGGTCGGGTATGATCTCGGGCACGAACTGGTCGACTCCGGCACCGATGGAAAAGAGCACCTCCAAATTGCGATAACGCGAGACGTCGTCCGGCACTTTCCAGGTCAGCAGATACCGCACCTTTTCCGGGTCGATGCTTTTCCTCCCCTGGTAGAATTCCAGATCGGGGAGCTCGCGCGCAAATATCTGGCGGAATATTGCGCCCCGAGCGGCATCGGAATTGAAAAGAAACCCCATCGAGGGACCCTTCGTGTCACGCGGCGAGATGCTCAATGACTTGTTGGCGCGCAGCGAGCTCGCCGGACATCTACAGCCTAGCGGCAAGCAGAAGCTTTCTCTGCCGAATCTCGGTGCGCTATATGCCGAACATTTCGAACACTTGTACCAAAACAGGTGAAACCTGCTGGCCTTCCGTGCAATGCTGCGGCAAACACGTTTGCTGTCGCAACTGGGCAGCAGGTTCATAAAGCACGCCAAGCCATAGACTTTGGCATTCCGCGAAGGAATGAACTGAGATGGGACGATCCGTACGCCTGAAGTCCTTCGAATTGGTCGCGCGCGACATTCGAGACGTTGATGTGAAGCTGCTCCACGCGCTCTCGATTGCGGTCGGCTGGCCGCATCGGCCAAAGGACTGGGATTTCCTGCGCCGCGCCGGTCAAGGCATCGTCGCTGTTGACGGCATCGGGCGCGTTTTCGGAAGCGCAATGTGGTTCCCGCACGGACGCGAATTCGCCACCATCGGCCTGGTACTCACATCGCCGCGCACCCAAGCACAAGGTACCGGCCGATGGCTTATGGAACAGGTATTCGAACGGTGTGGGGATCGGAATCTTACCCTGAACTCGACCGATGCTGCCTATCATCTTTATCTGTCGCTGGGCTTCACCAAGGAAGCGGTCGTGTATCAGTGGCAGGGAGAGGTCGTATCACCCCTTCCACCGATATCAGTTCTGGATGGCGAATTGAGATCGGCGTCAGCCGAAACACTCAATGAGATTGCAGCGCTGGATGAGCGTGCGTTCGGCACGAGCCGCCGGGAGCTGCTTGCTCTGCTTTCGGAAGGTGCGTCAATCTGTGTACTGCGCCGCGACGGCAAGACAGTCGGCTACTCCATGAAGCGCGAGTTCGGGCGTGGTCACGTGATCGGTCCCATTGTCGCCAGCAATGATTATGACGCGATCCATCTCACGGCCGTGCATCTTAAGGATCTCACCGGCCGTTTCGCCCGCGTCGATACTCGGGAGCAGACGGGCCTATTTGCTGATTATCTTCAGCAGAGCCGCCTCGCTATAAGCGAGACGGTCACAACCATGTCCAAGGGACGGCGATTCCTGAACCGAAAGGAAAACGAGCCGTGGGTCTACGGATTGGCCGCTCACGCGTTGAGCTGAGCTGAGAAGCAAATCGTTGATCGGCGCTGGTTTCCGACGCCGGTGCTCGCCCTTATTCTACAGGCAACGGCTTGGCGCCGATTCACGGAAATGGTTGAGGTCACTAATGTGCTCTCGCCAATTTGGCCATATAGGCTCAACAAAATAGCCGTCGTTTTTGCCGATGTCGCCTCGACCTGAAGAAGCTGACGAGGGTCTCCGCCGGAAAGAGACTCGCCGGCAACGTCCTTAAGCGCGCGAACGTACAAAATTGTAGGTTTGCCCTCATTAATGGATATGGCATTCTCGAGGTTCGTAAGTAGAGCAAAACCCACTGTTTGACCTGTGGCAGGAAAAATGGGCCGAAGCCTCGGCGGACCACCGGACCGGGGAGCGTCGCGAAGCGCCCCCGATAGATTCACATCGGGGAGGCGCAACAGCCGATACCGACCTTCGCTTCAGGTGCAAACCGAAGCTCCGCGCCTTCTACTGGACATTCATACCGAAGCGCGCAGACCATCGTGAAGCACTGCCGCGCCCGCAATGCGGCTCGCGCCGATTTCGGTATCGATAGGCTTGAATTGCAGGTGCTGAAGGACGGTATGAAGAGCTGAACGCAGACCGGTAGATTTCGTGTTACAGGTGGAGGGGCTTCGGTCCTAATTATCCGACTCGTCGCACGGCGTGCGACCATCAAAAGCGTCGCACGAGACCCGGCTTGTTCTGCGGAGGAATTTAAAAAAGCCCTTGCGGGCCAATCTCTTAAGGGTGGTGGGCGCACCAGGGCTCGAACCTGGGACCCGCTGATTAAGAGTCAGCTGCTCTACCAACTGAGCTATGCGCCCGAAAGGCGGTTAAAGCCTTGCGAGGCCGGTCGTTTAGCAAAGCGATCCGGGTCTGGCAAGCGATGGCACGTAAGTTTTCCAAGGCTATGACAAGGGTATGCCAAGGGCGTGCCCACATCCCCCAAAAAAGCGAAAAGCCGCTGGATTCCAGCGGCTTCGCCAGGGTTGAGCGGGGCCACCCTTGCAGGCTCAGAGCCGGCCCTCGCGGTCCCCGTCCGAGCCGCCGTCGCGGTCGAAACGGTCACGGTGGAAGTGGTCCATACCGCGCTCCATCATGCGGTCCATGCCACGCTCCATGAAGTGGCCGCGCGGGCCGTCTTCGCCACCGCCGAACGGGCCGCGGTGGCGGGTCAGCACGGCGAGGCGCCGCTTCTGGCCCTCGTCCAGAGTCTTGTAGAGCGGATCGGCGGCATCGGCGATCTTCTTCAGGGCCGCCGACGTCGCCCCCATGTCCTCGGCGCGCTGGCGCAGGCGGGCGACCGGATCTTCCGGCCTGTCGGCATCCTTGTTGGCGTCCTTATTGGCGTCCTTGCCGGCATCGCCGGGACCGGCATTCATCCGCGCATTGGCGCGGTCCATGCGCAGCTTGGCGAAGTCGCGCACGGCGGCCTCGACCGGCGGCCACAGCTTCTCCTGATCGGCGTTGAGCTTCAGCCCGGCATGGACGGCGGCGATCCGCGCGTCGACCATGGCGGCGCGGTCTTCCGGGTTCATGCGGATGTGGCGCATGTGCTCGTGCATCCACGGGCGATGATAGTGGGCATAGACCGCGCCCGAGCCGGCGATGCTGAGCACGGCGATGGCGGCGATGGTGAACTTCCTCATGCGAACTCTCCTCTGGAAGGATGTCGTGAGGATGGGCGCAGCGCGGCTTACGCGCAACTTACAACTTGGACAGGGAGCGCGTTCTTTCGAAGATGTAACGCTCCTGAATTTTCGTTCAGTCGCAATCGGAAATCATTTGCAACAAAAGGGGCTTCCGCGTCCGACCCGGAAGCCCCATTCATCATCCGTTCAAATCAGTTCGTCGTGCTCTTCGCTTCCTTCTGGAATTCGTCGATCAACGGTTGGCCGATGCGGCCTGCGGCGTCCTTGTAGACCGGCTCCATGGCCTTACGCATCGCCTCATCCTGCTCCGGCGTGAGCTTGATGATCTCGCTCTTGCCGCTCTTCCTGATCTCGGCGAGCGCGTCCTCGTTCTCCTTCTGCGACTGCGTATTGTTGAAGTCGGTCGCTTCCTTCATCGCCTTCGTCAGCTGGTCGCGGATGTCGGCCGGCAAATCGTCCCAGAACTTCTTGTTCACGATCACGACGTAGCCGATGTAGCCGTGATTGCTCTCGGTGATGTACTTCTGCACCTCATGCATCTTCTGGGTATAGATGTTCGACCAGGTGTTCTCCTGCCCGTCGACGACGCCGGTCTGGAGCGCCTGGTAGACTTCGCCGAACGCCATCACCTGCGGCAGCGAGCCGAGCGCCTTGAACTGGGCCTGGAGCACGCGCGAGGACTGGATGCGGAACTTGACGCCCTGATAGTCGGCCGGCGTCACCAGCTTCTTGTTGGCGCTCATCTCCTTGAAGCCGTTGTCCCAATAGGCAAGGCCGGTGATACCCTTCGGTTCGAGCAGCTTGAGCAACCTGGCACCGAGCGGACCTTCCGTCACCTTCCGCAGCGTCTTCAGATCGGGGAGGATGTAGGGCAGATCGAACACCTCGAACTCGCGGATGCCGAGCGGGCCGAACTTGGAGTTGGACGGCGCCAGCATCTGGACGCTGCCGAGCTGGAGCGCCTCGAGCTCTTCCTTGTCCTTGTAGAGCGTCGAGTTCGGGTAGATCTCGACCTTGACCTTGCCGCCGGTGTACTTCTCGGCGAGCTCCTTGAATTTCTCCGACGCCTTGCCCTTCGGCGTGTCGGTGGCCACCACGTGGCTGAACTTGATGATGATGGGCGCTTGGGCCGATGCCGGCCCGGTCAAGCCAAGAGCCAGGACCGCGATGGACGCAGCGATCGCGAAGGTGCGCATAATCTCTCCCTGTTGTTATTTGGGCCGCCCGGCGCACGGGTGGCCAATGCCGTTAGCATCAATACAGGTCGACATCACCAACTGCTATTGGCCGTTAGCAGGGCAGCCATTCATGGTGAACGCCGCAAGCACCGCCTCTCCCGCTTCCGGAAGAGGCGGTGGTCGCCACCTCAGCTCGCGGCGGCGGTCGTCACGGTGTCGCGCTGGCGCTTCATGACGATTTTGTTGAGTGCGCCGAGATAGGCCTTTGCCGAGGCCACCAGCGTATCCGGATCCGCCGCGCGCGCGGTCATCGCACGTCCCTCATGCGACAGCCGCACCGAGACTTCGGCCTGCGCGTCGGTGCCCTGAGTCACTGCGTGGACCTGGTACAGCTCGAGCTTGGCTTCGTGCGGCACCAAGCGCTTGATGCAGTTGAACACCGCGTCAACCGGACCGTTGCCCTCGGCCTCCTCGATCTTGATCTGGCCGTCGACGTCGAGCTTCATGGTCGCGCGCTGCGGGCCATGGGTGCCGGCGATCACGGTCAGCGAGGTCAGCTTGATGCGATCGTGCGAAGCCGCCATCTCCTCGTCGACCAGCGCCTCGATGTCCTCGTCGTAGATGTCCTTCTTGCGGTCGGCCAATGCCTTCATCCGTGTGAACGCGTCTTCCAGCTGGTTGGGACCGAGCTTGTAGCCCATCTCCTCCAGTTTGTGCACGAAGGCATGGCGGCCGGAATGCTTGCCCAGCACCAGCGAGGACTGCTTGAGGCCGACCATCTCGGGCCGCATGATCTCGTAGGTGGAAGCGTCCTTCAGCACGCCGTCCTGGTGGATGCCGCTCTCATGCGCGAACGCGTTGCGGCCGACGATGGCCTTGTTGTACTGCACCGGGAACGACGTCGCCGCCGACACCACTTTCGAGGCGCGGGTCAGCTGCGTGGTGTCGATCTTGTTCCAGAACGGAAATTTGTCGTTGCGGACGTTGATCGCCATCACGATCTCTTCCAGCGCGGCGTTGCCGGCACGCTCGCCGATGCCGTTGATGGTGCACTCGACTTGGCGCGCGCCGCCGACGACGCCGGCCAGCGAGTTCGCCACCGCCATGCCGAGGTCGTTATGGCAGTGCACGGAGAACACCGCCTTGTCCGAGTTCGGCACGCGCTCGATCAGCGTCTTCATGAAGTGGGTGTATTCGTCGGGCGTGGTGTAGCCGACGGTATCGGGAATGTTCACCGTGGTGGCGCCAGCCTTGATGACGGCTTCGACGATGCGGCACAGATAGTCCATCTCGCTGCGAGTGCCGTCTTCGGCCGACCATTCGACGTCGTCGATCTGGTTGCGGGCGCGCGCGACCATGGCAACCGAGGTCTCGAGCACCTGTTCCGGGGTCTTGTTCAGCTTCACCCGCATATGCAGCGGCGACGTCGCGATCACGGTGTGGACGCGGCCACGCTTGGCGAATTTCACCGCCTCTGCGCAGCGGTCGATGTCGGCCGGATGGGCACGCGACAGACCGGCGATAACGGCGTTCTTGGAGCGGCGAGCGATCTCGCTGACCGCCTGGAAGTCGCCTTCTGAGGTAATTGGGAAGCCGGCTTCGATGACGTCGACGCCCATATCGTCCAGCATCTCGGCGACTTCGAGCTTCTCCTCGAAGGTCATGGTGGCGCCGGGGCACTGCTCGCCGTCGCGCAGGGTGGTGTCGAAAATGATGACGCGGTCCTTCTCGGACTTGTTCACGATGGCCATTTCGAAAATTCCTTTTGAGCTTTTGCGCCGTCAGTCTTCTGGGCGCTTGAGGTGTCCGGTGATCTCGACCAACCCCTGAGCGCCCAGGCGCATGGCGCCCAGCCGGCCCTCAGGGGCAAGTAAGAAGGAGCCCGCCAATCAGGAGAGTGGGCAGCAGCGCGGCCGGGATCGTGGCGGCGGCCAGAGCCACCTCCCCCGAAATCCCATCGATTTGGCCGCGAATCAGCATTGCCAGACCCTTTTGAGCCCTCAAATCCTGGGTCAAAACCGTTGACGGTTGGTTGCCGGGAGGCTCGATGCGCCGTTTCTAGACGAGAAATGGCCGCAACTGCAACGCCAAAAGATGGACAGAAGGGCTGACATGATCGCACCGCCGGATGCGTGGAAGGACCCGGTGCCGGTGTGTCTGCCCGATTGGACCAGGCGATACCGTCGAGCTACGCCGTACGGCGGGCGCGAGCCCTGCTCTCCCAGCGGTTCAGCATCTGACCGAGCTCGCCGGTGGCAACCGGCGCAGCCCTGCCGGCGATCGCGATCTCGTTGGTGTTGGCGGGCTCGTTGGCACTGAGCCAATCCGGCTCGCTGTACTCACGCCAGCGACGCGCCTCGGCTCGCCTTTTGCGGGAGACGTAGTCGCGGGTGAAATAGCCGGCCGCAAATGCAATCCCGAGCAGCAAAACCAGTACGACGACAGCGACCACAGTGAACTCCGACTTACGCCCCCGAATAACGTTCTGCCAGCATCGCGCAGGAGGTCAAGGCTTGACATTTCCCCCGCTTGGCAATGTCCCGCAGGCAATTCCGGTAAACCCCGTCACGCCGGATGAATTTGTCGTTTCCATGTTCGACGTTGCAGCGCTTTTGCCGCCCCGCTCTCGCTGAGGATGCGTACCTCCCCCTCGCAACCGTCATCGGACCGGACTAACCTTGCCCTGCTCGGCCGGATCAACCGGCTAGCCGAACATGACCGGGAGGATGCGATGACACGCCAAAAGCAGCGTGACCAGGATGCTGCGCTTTCACGACGAACGCTCGTTCAGGGACTTGCGCTCGGCGCCGCCACTCTTGCCGGCGCCGGCTCCGCGCTGGCCCAGACCGGACCTGCCGCGCCGCCGACGACGATCACCACCCCGCCACGCGATTTCGGTCCCCACGGCGCGCCGACCACCTATTTCTGGGACCCCGACGTGATCGCGGTCGATCCGTCCTTCAACGATCTCGCGCAGCCTAACACGGCGATCAAGCGTCTCTATACGGGCCTGCTGTGGGCTGAAGGCCCGGCGTGGAGTGCACAGGGCCGCTATCTGCTCTGGAGCGACATTCCCAACAACAGGCAGATGCGCTGGAGCGAAGACGACGGTCGCGTCAGCGTGTTCCGCTCGCCGTCCAATAATTCCAACGGCAACTCGTTCGACTTCCAGGGCCGTCAACTCTCCTGCGAACATTTGACCCGGCGGGTGACGCGTTATGAACATGACGGTACCGCGACCGTGCTTTGCGACAATTACAACGGCAAGAAGCTGAACTCGCCGAACGATGTCGTCGCCCATCCTGACGGCAGCTACTGGTTCACCGATCCGCCCTATGGCGGCCAGCTCTACGAAGGTGAGCCCGACGCCCCGAGCGGTCCGAGCAATTCCGGCGGCAAGCTCAATCCGCGGATTGGCCAGCCCGCCGGCTTTGCACCAGGCAAGCGCGAGCTGCCGACCAATTGCTATCGCATCGACCCTAGCGGCCGTGTCGACCTCGTCGTCACCGAGGAGCAGGTGCCCGACCCGAACGGGCTGTGCTTCTCGCCGGACTTCAAGAAGCTCTACGTCGTATCAACCGGCAAGGGACCCGGCGACACCGGTCCCGGCGGCAAGGATGAGATTTTCGTCTTCGACGTCGGCGGCGACAACAAGCTGTCGAACCAGAAGCGATTCAGCGAGTGCGTGATCGACGGCGTGAAGTGCGGGCCGGACGGCGTGCGCTGCGACGTCAACGGCAACGTCTGGGCCTCCAGCAATGCCGGCCGGGCCGTCGGCTACAGCGGCGTGACGACGTGGTCGCCGGAGGGCAAGCTGCTCGGCCGCATCCGGCTGCCCGAAGTGTGCGGCAACATCTGCTTCGGCGGCCCCAAGCGCAATCGCCTGTTCATGGCCGCGAGCCAATCGCTCTACGCGGTGTATACCGCCACGCAAGGCGCAGGCCCGGGCTGAGCCCGCGCGCGCGATCGCAAGCACGGGCGTCGGCGTGGACCGCCGGCGCCCGCGGTTCCCTGATCGCAATCAAGCTACGCCCCGAGCAAATCTCCGCCATCAATCCAACGAAGATTGAATCGCGCGGCAAAGCCGCAGCGCGGTGCGAAGGCATGATGCTCTTCGTTCTCGCGTCCGACTTGAACCGGGAGTTGCGCGATGCGCCGTATGCCAAACGACACCATCATCGTCAGCGTTGGGGACCAGCAATTTGTCACTGAGTTCGGGGACCCGGGCCTGCCGAACGACGGCCGCGGCGGCAGCGACAAGATGATCGCGACCGTCGATGGGAGCAACGCGGTCCTGATATTCGTTGGGGACGACCAGACCCTGCAAGGACATTCTCACGGCGGAAACGACCAGCTCGCTGCGACCGTCACAGGCTTCGGGGACTACGTGTTCCTGGACGGCGATGCGCAGGCGATGTCCGGCGACGCCCATGGCGGCAACGATGTACTTCATGTCGATGCATCGACATCGATCTACGCGACCCTCGGTGTTTTTGGCGACGCCGAAACCGCCATGTCGGCCGACACGAGGGGCGGCAATGATGTCGTCGTTGCATCGATGGGAAACAGAGCGTCCGGCACGTTCTGCGGAGACTCCGGTAGTTCCATGAGCGATCATGCGCGCGGCGGCAATGATATCCTCAGCGTGACCCAGGTCGGCAGTTACGGCGGCGCTTCGATATCGGGCGACGCCCTCGTCTCCATGAGCGGCGATGCGCACGGCGGCAACGACATCCTCATCTACACCGTCGGTGCCGCCGCCCAATCCGGAGGCGCGTCTCTGGTCGGAGACGCCGGCTACATGAGCGACGATACCCGTGGCGGCAACGATATCCTGATCGCTACCGTCGACGGCAACCCGGACTCCACGTCCATCGTGCTCGTCGGGGATGCCTCGAACATGTCAGGCAATGCGCGCGGCGGAGATGATATCCTCCTCGGCAGCAGCCGCGACGATCTGCTGTATGGCGATGCACAGACCTACGCTCCGTTCACGGCCGGCTCGATCACGGGCGGCAAGGACATGCTGAATGGCGGTCGCGGAAATGACCAGCTCTGGGGCGGACCGAACGACGACAGATTCGTCTTCAACAAAGGTTCAGGCCTGGACGTGATCAACGATTTCGACCAGGGCAACAAGGCTGTCGGCAGCACGGCGCGCGAGCACGATGTGATCAATTTGCACGATTACGGCTTCGCAGACTGGGCGGCGCTAAAAAGCCTGATCAGCGATGACAGCACAGGAAATGCGGTGATCCACCTGACGGCGACCGATACGATTACGCTGGAGGGGGTCCATACCGCGGATCTCCATGCGAAGGATTTCATTGTGTAAGAGAGCATTCATGCGCGTTGTGATCTGCGGCGGCGGCGTGATCGGCGCCTGCACCGCCTGGTTTCTCCGCCGCCGCGGCATCGACGTCGTCGTCGTGGAGCGGGCGGACGTCGCGGCCGCGGCGTCAGGCAAGGCGGGCGGCTTCCTCGCACGCGACTGGTGCGAGGGCTCGCCGCTCGATGCGCTGGCGCGACGGAGCTTCGCGATCCATGCGCAACTGCCGGACGAGATCGCAGGCGATTGGGGCTATCGCCCGATGAGCGCTTATAGCGGCTTCGTTGCCGCCGATGGCCATCCGCGCCGGGATGCACCGTCCGCGCTCGGCTGGCTCAGCAACGGCGTCATCATCGCGCAGCGCATCGGCACGATGGAGTCCACTGCGATCGTTCACCCCAAGAAATTCACCTCAGCCGTGATGAACGCGGCGCTCGCGGAAGGCGCCGAGTTTCGTCCCGGCCAGGTGACCGGCATCATGCGTGATGCAGATGGCACGACCGCGACAGGCGTCGAGGTCGACGGCCGCATCGTCGAGGCGGACGCCATCGTGATCGCGATGGGACCATGGTCGCTGCTCGCCGCGCAATGGATGAGCCTGCCCGCCGTCTACGGCCAGCGCAGCCCGAGCATCGTGTACGACACCGGCACGGATGCGCCGACCGATGCGCTGTTCCTGGAGTCTGAAGAGAATGGCAGTGCCGCATCGATCGAGGTCTTTCCTCGCGCCGACGGCAGCACGCATATCACCGCTCTCTCCGACATCGCGCCGCTGCCGCTCGATCCGGCTGCCGTGACGCCGGACCACGACGCGATCGCGCGCCTGCAAACCATGTCCGAGCGGCTGTCGCCGCGGTTCCGATCCGAGAGGATCATTGCGCGGCAAGCCTGCTTCCGGCCGGTGACACAGGATGGCCTGCCGCTGATCGGCAAGGTGCCGCAAAGTGAAGGTCTGTACGTTGCGACCGGGCACAATGTGTGGGGCATCCTGAATGCGCCCGCCACGGGCGAGGCCATGGCGCAACTGATCGCGGAGGGTGCGACACGCAACGTCGACATCTCAGCATTCGATCCGGCCCGCCTCGCGCCGCTCGATCCGTCGCTGCTGCAAGCGCGCTGAGCCGACGCGACGGCATCGCCATTCAGCGATCGGGTTGCTGTGCGCCTGCGATAGCTGCGCATGCCTACCGACGAAATCTGCATGCCTGCGCGTGAAACGGGTCCGACAGCTTTCCTGCCCGCTATTTGCGCAGCGCTAGACTTTAGTCCGTGCCTCACAATCCTGGACGCGGTTTCACTTGCCGAGAATGTCTCCGCCGGTATAGTCGCGCGCATAATGGCTCATAAGAGGCCTGTTAAGGGAGAGAACAAGATGAAGAAACCGCTCTCTGTTGCGTTGCGGATAACACTCGGTACCGCCGCGGCCGCTGTGTTGATGACGTCAGGCGCGGCACTTGCGGCCGACCCGATCAAGATCGGTGTGATCGCGGAAGCGCAGGCGATTGCCGGCGCCTCCATCCCCCAGGCGGCACAGCTCGCCGCCGACGAGATCAACGCCAATGGCGGCGTCGACGGCCGCAAGATCGAGATCGTCTCTTACGACAATCACTCGTCCTCGGCAGATTCGGTGCGCGCATTCCAGCGCGCGGTAAACGAGGACAAAGTCAACGCGGTCATCGCCAGCTACATCAGCGAAGTCGTGCTGGCACTGGAGCCCTGGGCCTCGCGGCTGAAGACGCCGTTCGTCACGCCCGGTGCAGCCTCCAACGAAATCAGCAAGAGCGTGCATGCCGACTACGAGAAGAACAAGTACACCTTCCACGGCTATTTGACCTCCGCCGCGCTGGCGCTTTCCGTCTGCGACGGCGCCAAGGACCTGCTGGTCGACAAGATGCACATGAAGACCGCCGTCATCATGAGCGAGGACGCCGCCTGGACCAAGCCGCTCGACATCGGCTACGAGGAATGCCTGCCCAAGATCGGGCTGAAGGTGCTCGACCACATCCGCTTCTCGCCCGATACCACCGACTTCACGCCGATCTTCAATAAGATCGAAGGCTCCAAGCCCGACGTGATCATCACCGGCATCTCCCACGTCGGCGTGCAGCCGACGGTGCAGTGGAAGAACCAGCAGGTGCCGATCCCGATGTTCGGCATCGCCTCGCAGGCCACCAACGAGACTTTTGGCAAGGACACCAATCAGGCGGCCGAAGGCGTGCTCTACCAGGGCGTCTCCGGCCCGGGCGTCGCGGTGACGCCCAAATCGGTGCCGTTCGCCGAAGCCTTCAAGAAGAAGTTCGGCAATTATCCCTCGTATGCCGGCTACACCGCCTATGACGAGGTCTACTACATCGCCGACGCGGTGAAGCGCGCGGGCTCGACCGACGCCGACAAGCTGGTCGCCGCGCTTGAGACGACCGACTGGGAAGGTACGATCGGCCGCGTCCAGTTCTACGGCAAGGACGATCCGTTCACGCACTCGATCAAATACGGCAAGGGCCTGATCACCGGGCTGATGCTGCAATGGCAGGGCGGCAAGCAGAGCGCGGTCTGGCCCAAGGAAGTCGCCAAGGTCGACATCAAGTTCCCGAGCTTCATCAAGCTCTCGAACTAGCAGGACACGCTCCCGGGACCAGCTCCCGGGAGCTTCCACATGCGGCCCCCGCACGTTGCCCCAGCAACATCGTCTCTCATAAATCAGATTGCCAACCTTAGATGCGTGCTTTCCAGATTCTGATCGATGGCTTTGCCATCAGCGCTCTCTATGCTCTCGGAGCCACCGGCTTCACGCTGATCTTCGGCGTGTCCGGCGTCCTCAACCTCTCTCATGGGGCCATCATGGTGGCCGCAGCGGTAGCCGCCTGGGCCGCCGCCAGCATCCTGAATGTCGGCACCTATGCCGGCGCGCTGATCGGGGTCGGTGTCGCCCTCCTCACATCCTTTGCGACCTATTTCGCGGTGGTGAAGCCGATCCAGGACTCCCGTCGCATCCCGAATGAAGAGAAGGAGATCTTCGTCCTCACCGGCACGCTGCTGTGGGGGATCATGATCCAGGAGGTGATCGCTTATTTCTTCACCAACAACGCCAAGACCGTATTGCCGATCGTCGAGGGCGTCGTCGAGATCCTCGGCGTACGCACGCCCAGCAACGAGATCTTTACCGCGATCGTGTGCTGCTTCGTCATCGCGCTGTTGTGGCTCCTGGTGAACCGCACCCGCACCGGCAAGGCGGTGCTCGCGGCCTCGATGAACCCACGCGGCGTCACCCTGCTCGGCCTCGAGCTCACCAACATCTACGTCGTGGTGTGGGCGATCTACGGCATTCTCGCCGGCATCGCCGGCGTGCTGCTCGGAATGTTCCTCGGCGTCAGCTCCTACAGCGTCGGACCGCTGACCGCGAGCGCGTTCTCGATCGTCGTGCTCGGCGGCCTCGGCAGCGTCTCCGGCTCGCTGATCGCGGCCTTTGTGGTCGGTTATCTCGAAACGCTCACGGCCTATCTGGTCTCGCCGGCCTACCGCACCATTCCGGCGCTGCTGCTGCTCGTGTTCGTGATGTACATACGGCCCCAGGGCCTTCTGGGGAGGCGCTGAGATGGCCAGCTTCTTTACGACCCGCCTGTTCTTCATCTCGCTCGCGCTGGTGGTGATCGCAGCCACGCTGCCGCTTTATGTCTCGGGCTATGTGCTCGGCTTGCTCACCGTCGCCTTTTACTTCGGCGTGTTCGCGATGGCGTGGGACCTGCTGTTCGGCTTCGCCGGCGAGGTCAATTTCGGCCCGACCTTCCTGATCGGCGTCGGCGCCTACACCGCCGGCATCCTGAATGCCCAGTTCGGCTGGTCGGTTTACGCTTGCATCGTGCTCGGTGCGCTCGCCTCCGTCATCGCCGGCCTCGTGCTGGCGCTGCCGGCGCTGCGGGTGCGCGGACCGTATTTCGGCCTGACCACGCTGGTCGCGGTGCTGATGCTGCAGAATTTCATCGTGGTGTTTGCCGACCTGACCGGCGGCGAGATCGGCCTGACCATTCCCGACGTCATCTCCATTAACGCCGGTGTCAATTACTGGATTGCGCTCGGCTTCATGACGATCTCGGCGGCGATCCTCTATGGCCTCTCGCAATCGCCTGTTGGCCTGGTGCTGCAAGCCAGCGGCCAGGACCCGGTGCAGGCCGGTGCGCTCGGCTTCAACATCGTCAAGCACAAGCTCGCCGCCTTCATCGTCAGCGCGTTCTTCTCGGGGTTATCAGGCGCGCTGCTGGTGTTCTATTTCGGCACCGCCTCGGTCGGCACCGTGGTCGACGTCGCGGTCGGCGTCAACGTGATCGTCTCGGCCGTGCTCGGCGGCCGCCGCACCGTGCTCGGTGCGGCGCTGGGCGCGATCTTCCTGATCGTCGCCGGCGAATTCCTGCGCCCCACCGGCGAGCTCGCAACCTTCATCGTCTCGGCGGTCGCGCTCCTCGTCGTGCTGTTCTTCCCCGGCGGCTTCCTCGGAGCGGCCCTCTCGCGTGAGGCGCGCTCGTGATGGATATGCGAACTTCAAACAGGGCCGTGCTCGAAGTCCGCGGCCTGACCAAGCGCTTCGGCGGGTTGACGGCGGTGAAGAACCTCGGCTTCGAGGTCAATAGCGGCGAGATTTTTGGCCTGATCGGGCCGAACGGCTCGGGCAAGTCGACCGCGATGAAGAGCGTGATGGGCATCGAGCGCCCGACATCAGGCGAGGTGATCTTCGAGGGCGAGGACGTTGCCGGCCTTCCCGCGCACAAGATCGCGCGCAAAGGCTTTGGCATGGTGTTCCAGCATTCGCGGCCGCTGAACCGGCAGACCGTGCTGGAGAACATCATGGTCGCGCTGCTGCCGGACAGCCTGTTCATGCTGTTTCCGGACAAGGCGCTGGTCGAGCGTGCCAAATGGATCGCGGACCGCGTCGGACTCGGCAACGTGATGAACCGCCGCCCGCCGACGCTGCCCTTCGCCGACCTGCGCCGGCTCGAGCTGGCCAAGGCGATCGCGCGCGATCCGAAGGTGGTGCTGGTGGACGAGCCCTTTGCGGGGCTGACGCGGGCCGAGGTTGAAATCTTCTCCGACCTGATCCGCAGTTTTCGCGACGAGGGCCGCGCGGTGATGCTGGTCGACCACAACGTCAAGGGCGTCGCGGCGCTGGTCGACCGCGTGCTCGCGATGTATCTCGGCGAGGAGATCGTCACCGGCAAGGCCGATGACGTCATGAAGAACGAGACGGTGCGGCGGGTCTATCTCGGCGGCGCCATCGAGACCCATGCGCGGCCCGAGACCAGCTTCAAGGACAAGGTGCCGCTGCTCCAGGTCGAGAATGTCAGCGTGTTCTACGGCAAGGCGCAGGCGCTGGAGAACGTCTCGATCCACGTCCACGAGGGCGAGTTCGTCTCGATCGTCGGCCTCAACGGCGCCGGCAAGACCACATTGTTCAACACCATCTCTGGCTTCCTGCCCTATACCGGTGAGATCGTACGCAACGGCGAGAAGCTGCGCGGCACGAGCCCAGCGAAAATCGCCCGCAGCGGCCTCGTGCAGTGCCCGGAATCGCGCGAGCTGTTCGGCGAGATGAGCGTGCGGGAAAACCTCGATCTCGGGGGGCAACATCTGGCCGACGACAAGCGCGCGGCACAGCTGGCCTGGCTGTTCGAGCTGTTCCCGATCCTGAAAGAGCGTCAGGGCCAGATGGCGCAAACGCTGTCCGGCGGCGAGCAGCAGATGCTTGCGATCGGCCGCGCGCTGATGATGCAGCCGCAGATCCTGATCCTGGACGAGCCGACGCTGGGCCTCGCCCCCGTCGTCCTCGAACTCTTGTCCAAGGCCCTCACGAGGCTGCGGCAGACGACGTCGATCACGGTGCTGCTCGGCGAGCAGAACGTGACCTTCGCGCTTCCACATGCCGACCGCGTCTATGTGCTCGAGCATGCAAGGATCGTCTGGGAGGGCGATCCCGGCCGCTTCGCCGCGGAGGCTGGCGCCGATTTTCTCTGATTCGCCCATACCAACAACAAAACAAGCAAAGGGAAAAACGACCATGCGACCATCCCCGAATTTGAGCAGCAGCTTCCTCCTCGCTTCCGCGCTGGCGCTGTGCCTCGCCGCTCCCGCCTACGCGCAGTCGAACGACCCGATCAAGATCGGCGTCATCGCCGAAGTGCAGTCGATCGCGGGGGCCGCGACGCCCGGCGGCGCGCAGATCGCTGCCGACGAGATCAACGCCAAGGGTGGCATTCTCGGCCGCAAGATCGAGATCGTGACCTACGACAACAAGAGCTCCTCGGCGGACTCGGTGCGTGCGTTCCAGCGCGCGGTGAGCGAGGACAAGGTCTCTGCCGTGATCGCAAGCTATATCAGCGAAGTCGTTCTCGCGCTCGAACCCTGGGCGGCGCGGCTGAAGATGCCGCTGATCACGCCCGGCGCGGCCTCGAACGAGATCACCAAGGCGATCCACAACGACTACGAGAAGAACAAGTACACCTTCCACGGCTATCTGACCTCGGCCGCGCAAGCCCAGCTCGTCTGCGACGCCGCCAAGGATCTCCTGGTCGACAAGCTCAAGTTCAAGACGGTCGCGATCATGAGCGAGGACGCCGCCTGGACCAAGCCGCTCGACGTCGGCTACGAGGCTTGTCTCCCGAAAGCGGGCCTCAAGGTCGTCGAGCACGTGCGGTTCTCGCCTGATACCACCGACTTCACGCCGATCTTCAACAATATCGAGGCCAAGAAGCCGGACGTGATCGTCACCGGCATCTCGCATGTCGGCGTGCAGCCGACGGTGCAGTGGAAGAACCAGCAGGTGCCGATCCCGATGTTCGGTATCAGCGCGCAGGCGCTGAGCCCGACCTTCTGGAAGGACACCAATGGCGCCGCCGACGGCGTCCCGTCGCTGGCGGTCGCAACGCCCGATGTCGCCGTGACCTCCAAGACGAAGCCGTTCGCGGCCGCCTTCAAGGCCAAGTTCGGCTCGCCGCCGGCCTATACCGGCTACACCGCCTATGACGAGGTCTACTTCATCACGGAGGCGATCAAGCGCGCGGGCTCGACCGATCCCGACAAGATGGTCACTGAACTCGAAAAGACCGACTACGAGGGCACGATCGGCCGCATCCAGTTCTACGGCAAGGACGACGAGTTTACCCACGGCATCAAGTCCGGTCCGACGACCGTTTCGGGTCTGGTCTTCCAGTGGCAGGACTCCAAGCAGGTCGTGGTCTGGCCCGAGAAGATCGCGGACGGCAAGCTGAAGTTTCCGAGCTTCGTGAAGCTGTCGCAGTAACCGGCCCGCTCTGACGTCGAACCCATCGCTCCGCGGGAGCGGTGGGCTTTTCTTTGTCTTTCGCAGATGCGTTGTGCGGCGCACCGCCTATCGACCTTGGGTGATGTTGACTTTCCGCCGCCCCGCTCCCCATAATTCGAAAAAGAATAACAAGACCAAATCATAAAACGGTTTTGAGGGAGGATAGGATGCCGACTTCACGCAGGCAGCTGCTGAAGAGCTCGGCGGCTGCCGCCGCCGCACTCAGCCTCGATTGGACACGCGCCCAGGCGCAAGCCGAGAATTTGCGCATCGGCCTGATCTACGACCTCACCGGTCCGTTCGCCGCCGGCGGCTCGGTCGCCTCGTCGGTCGGCGCACAGATCGCCATCGACCTCGTCAACGAAAAGGGCGGCATCGGCGGCAAGACCAAGATCGTGCCGGTCGCGGCGGACTCGCAGAGCAAGGCCGACGTCGCGATCAACGAGGCCGAGCGGCTGATCAGCCAGGAGAAGATCGACATCATCAACGGCGTCTATTCCAGCGCGCATGCGGTGCCGATGGCCGCGAAGGTCGAGCAGCAGAAGAAGATCCTCTGGATCACGACCGCGGTCTCGACCGCCGTGTTCAAGGACAAGAACCTGCAATATGTGTTTCGCGCGCAGATCCATTCCGATCAGTACGGCCAGGCCTTCGCAGGCTTCGTCGCCGAGCACGCGCAAGGCAAGCTCGGCATGGACCCGAAGGACGTCAAGGTTGCGCTGATTCACGAGGACGGCCCTTATGGCGTCGGCGTCGCGGCGGCGGACGAGGCCTATGCCAAGCAGGCGGGCATCCAGGTCGTGATGCGCGAGGGCTATTCGGCTTCCGCCCCTGATCTGTCGGTGCTTGTGACCAAGCTCAAGCGCGCCAAGGTCGATGTGATCTCGCATGCCGGCTACAACCCCGACATCACCCTGTTCCTGCGTCAGGCCCGCGAGAGCGGCCTTCGGTTCAAGATGCTGTTCGGCGCGGGCGCCGGCTACAGCCAGCTCGACAAGCTGCGCGCGACCTTCGGCCCCGACATCGATAATTTCTGCAACATCGATCCGGTGCCCGCGCAACTGCTCGATCCAGCCAAGCTTGCGCCTGGAATCGGCGATCTGACCAAGACCATGGTCACGCGCTACCAGGCCAAGACCGGCGCCACCGACGTGCCGCCGCATTGCTCGATGGGTTTCAACCAGACCTGGATCCTGCTCAACAACGTGCTGCCGGTCGCCAAGGAGAAGTACGGCAGCTTCGAGCCCGAGGCCATTCGCAAGGCCGCGCTCGACGTCGACATTCCCGCCGGCGGCACCATCCAGGGCTATGGCGTGAAATTCTTCCCGCCGGGCACGCCGCTCTCCGGCCAGAACGAGCGCTCGACCCCGGTCGTGATGCAAAATGCCGGCGAGCACATCTCGGTGGTGTGGCCGACGAACATCAGGACGCGGGACCCGGTGTTTCCGCTGCCGAAGGGATCGACCTACGGGACGTAGGTTCAAGCCGCGCAGACGGTGCGTCCCTCTCCCTTGCGGGAGAAGGTGGCGCGAAGCGCCGGATGAGGGGTTCTATCCGCAAACGCAGCTGCAAGAGGATAGCTCGC
>NZ_JBVVPQ010000061.1:0-41317 GCF_055811695.1 Bradyrhizobium sp. MI1.3
CGTCGCTGCCGTTTCGTCATCTGACACCTCTTGCTGTCTAAGCTATAGGTGTCCACCGATTTAGGGGAGGCTCAGAAACTTTCCGCGGAGGGACTCTGGATTGCTTCGCTGCGCTCGCAATGACGATGTGGAGAGACCGCCCTACCCCGCCTCGTCCGTCACCATCCGCGCCACGACGCGGTCGCGGCGGATGAAATGGTGCCACAGGGCGGCGATCACGTGAAACGCGATCAAGGCGAGCAGCACATAGGCAAAGAGGATGTGGCGGTCTTCATAGACGCCCGCTGCCGCGCGGTCGGGAGCGGTGAATTGCGGCACGTGAAACAGGCCGAAGAAGTCCGAATAATCAGGCGCGTGCGCACCGGAATGCGCCCAGCCGAGCATGGTGACGACGATGACGGCAAGATAGAGCGCGCCGTGGCTGACATGGGCCGTGACCTTCTGCCAGCGCGAGGTCTCGGCCGGCATGGCGGGCGTCGGGTTGAGGAGGCGCCAGACCAGGCGCAGCACGGTGAGCAGCAGGATCACATAGCCGATATCGGCGTGGATCGAACGGTAGAAGAAGCGGTCGGGACGCGCCGGCATGTGGTTCATCCACCACCCGAAGCCGATCATGCCGATGATGGTCAGCGCCAGACTCCAGTGCAGCCATCGGGAAATGCTGCCCCAGCCGTTGCTGGTATTTCTGATCATGTCGGCTCTCCGGAGTTTTGCGGGCCTGTCCCTATCCGCACCGCAGTACGGCAGCTGATACCGGGACCATGCGGCAATCGCGAAATTGAATCCATCCAAATTGGCCCTCAGCGCCCCTGCCGCAAAACCGCCCCAAAAACCGAATGGTAACCATGTCCGGCTAGAGTGATCACGTGACCAATTCTCCGACGATTCTGGTGTTCGATTCCGGCCTTGGCGGGCTCACGGTCCTGCGTGAGGTCGTGGCCGCGCGCTCCGACGCGCATTACGTCTACGTCGCGGACGACGCCTTCTTCCCCTATGGCCACCACAGCGAGGACGCGATCATCGCCCGCGTGGTGCCGTTGATGGGGGAATTGATCGGCACGCACGATCCTGACCTCGTCGTCATCGCCTGCAACACGGCGTCTACCCTGGTCCTATCGCACTTACGCGCCGCTTATTCCTTGCCCTTCGTCGGCACGGTGCCGGCGATCAAGCCGGCCTGCGCGCAGTCGAGAAGCCGGCGGGTGTCGGTGCTTGGCACCAAGGGCACGGTGAAGCGCGAATACACCAAGGCACTGATCCGCGATTTCGCGCAAGGCTGCGAGGTGACGCTGGTCGGCTCGCCCGAGCTGGCCGCGCTGGCTGAAGCCGAGCTCAGCGGCTCTCCCGTCAGCGACGACGCCATCCTCGCCGAGCTCGCCCCGTGCTTCGTCGGCGATGCCGGGGACGCAGGCGCACGCACTGACACCGTGGTGCTCGCCTGCACGCATTACCCGCTGCTGCTCGACCGGCTGAAACAGCTCGCGCCCTGGCCGGTCGACTGGATCGATCCGGCGCCCGCGATCGCCCGCCGCGTCTCGGATCTGCTCGGCCCGCACACCGGCGGCATCGCGCAATCCGGCGCCGAGATGATCTTCACCTCGAATCGCGTGCATGGCCTTTCGGCCGTGCTGACGCCGTTCTTCGGCGGCCGCATTCCGGCCTGACCTTGCGCCTCGGCGACGCGCTGCTAGGCTCCGTCGTCATCCCTTCGCAGGCATAACATGTCGGTCCCCGCAACTCCGCTCAACCGTCTCCGCCAGCTCTGGCGCGAGGGTCGTCCCGCCTTCGGCGCGATCGCGACGATCCCGAGCGTGCAGACCGTGCAGATCATGGCGCGCTCACTCGACTGGATCATCGTCGATCTCGAGCATGGGCCGATTGGATTGACCGAAGCACATGCGATGATCGCGGCCACCACCGGCACACCGTGCACACCGCTGGTGCGGATCGCGGCGAACGAGCCATGGCTTGCGAAGGCACCGATGGACATCGGCGCCTTCGGCATCAATTTCCCGATGATTACCAATCGCACTGAAGCCGAGAAAGCGGTGCGCAGCGTGCGCTATCCGCCACGCGGCGATCGGCTCTGGGGTCCGTTCCATGCGCCATTCCGCTGGGGCCAGTCGATGCCGGACTACATGGCCAGTGCCGACGACGAGATGATCTGCATGATCACCATCGAGCACGTCGACGCCGTCAACCGCATCGACGAGATCATGGCCACGCCCGGCATCGACGTCGCCGTAATCGGCCCCGGCGATCTCGCCACCTCCATCAACAAGCGCGGCCAGATGGACGATCCGGAATTGCTGGAGCTGGTGGCGCGGGCCGAGGCCGGCATCCTCAGAAGCGGCGTGCCGATCGGCGGCGTGGCGCGCACCGCAGACCAGGCCAACGCCTTGGTCGACCGCGGCTACCGCGCGATCGCGCTCGGCTTCGACTGGTCGCTATTCCAGCGCGGCATCATGGCGGCGTTCGAGGGGATCAAGCGCTGACGGCAAAGCCGATTGCCACCTTGCCGGGAACTGCTGCGCTGCTAGGCGGATGGCTACAACACCATCACGGCCATCGCGGAGGTCCCGGCGGGCGGCGCGGCCGGTCGCCATACCCATCCGGGCATCGAGACCGGTTACGTGCTCGAAGGCGAACTCAATCTCCTTATCGACGGGCAGCCGGAAAAGACGCTGAAAGCTGGCGATTCCTACCAGATCCCGGCAGGCGTCGTGCATGACGCCAAAGCCCACGGCGATAAGGCTATGAAAGTGCTTGGGGTTTACATCGTCGATAAGACCAAGCCGCTGGCCTCGCCGGCACCCTGATGCGGCGAACCGACGGGCCCCACGCGGGTTGGTTCGTGCTAGAGCAGGCGGCGAGCGGGAACCCCGCTCGATGCACAAACTTTAATCAGGGGAAACCAAAGAGCGATGCGCGGGACGCCCAAGACCATTTCGCTGCCGCGTCGCCTGATTGTCGACCTCATGCACGCCTCGATGGGCGTGCCCTTCGTGTCCCTGTCCCGTTCGCTCGATATCGGCCCTCTGCTGGAGGCCCGCGCGGGCGCGATGGCGCCAGCCGGCTGGGCGGCCATGTTCGTCAAGGCTTTTGCCCTGGTCGCCAGGGACGAGCCGGTCCTGCGTACCGTCTACGCCAAATGGCCCTGGCCGTCGCTTTACGAACTGCCGAAGAGCGT
This sequence comes from Bradyrhizobium sp. MI1.3, assembly GCF_055811695.1. Classification (NCBI taxonomy): domain Bacteria; kingdom Pseudomonadati; phylum Pseudomonadota; class Alphaproteobacteria; order Hyphomicrobiales; family Nitrobacteraceae; genus Bradyrhizobium; species Bradyrhizobium sp. MI1.3. Next base: position 3,191 of record NZ_JBVVPQ010000061.1, read on the forward strand.
GGCGTCGGTGGCCATTGCCCGGGTCGAGGGCGGCGAGGAATGCGTGATCCCGCAGCGAATCGTCGCTCCCGAGGCCATGACGCTGGCTGCGGTCGATGCCGAGATCCGGCACGCCAAGACCGCCCCCATCGACGAAATTCCCATGTTCCGCAAGATCATGCGGGCGACCCGCCTGCCGCTGCCGCTGCGGCGGCTGTCCTGGGCGATAGGACTGAATTTCGGCCGGCAGCGCGGCAACTGGTTCGGCAGCTTCGCGGTGAGCTCGGTGGCCGCCTATGGCGGTGGCGAGCTTCACCCCATCACGCCCGGACCCTTCATCGTCAGCTATGGGGTGGTCGGGCCTGACCAGACCATCCATGTCGTGATTCGTTGGGATCACCGGGTCACCGACGCCGCCCCCATCGCCCGGGTCCTGACGCGGCTGGAACAGGTGCTGAACACTGAAATCGCTGCCGAATTGCGGGCGGCCGGGTCGAAGCCGATCCGGGCGGTCGGAACGTGATTCCAGGCCATTCGCATTGACAGCGAGCCCCAAATCCCCCTAAAAGCCGCTTGCTCGCGGGCCGATTTCGGCCCGCGAAGCGTTTCGCGACCCGTGGTCCTGTCCCTTAAGCTTTGGGGATCGGACCTGTCAGTGCCGGGCTAGCCCGTCACACAGGAGGGCGCGTTTCCTCAAACCAAGTACCTGAAGAGGACGCGATGACTAAGCGCAGTGAGGCGAAGTACAAACTCGATCGCCGTATGGGCCAGAACATCTGGGGCCGCCCGAAGAGCCCCGTGAACCGCCGCGAATACGGCCCCGGCCAGCACGGCCAGCGCCGCAAGGGCAAGCTCTCCGACTTCGGCGTGCAGCTGCGCGCCAAGCAGAAGCTGAAGGGTTACTACGCCAACATCTCCGAGCGTCAGTTCCACAGCATCTATGTCGAAGCCAGCCGCCTCAAGGGTGATACCGGCGAGAACCTGATCGGCCTGCTCGAGCGCCGTCTCGACGCGGTCGTGTACCGCGCCAAGTTCGTCTCGACGATCTTCGCCGCGCGCCAGTTCATCAATCACGGCCACGTCAAGGTGAACGGCCGCAAGGTCAACATCTCGAGCTATCTGGTCAAGCTCGGCGATGTGATCGAGGTCAAGGAATCCTCCAAGCAGCTCGCTCACGTTCTCGAAGCCAGCCAGCTCTCCGAGCGTGACACCCCCGACTATCTCGAAGTCGACCACGGCAAGATGACCGCGAAATACATTCGCATCCCGCACCTCTCGGACGTGCCGTTCCCGGTGCAGATGGAGCCGCATCTGGTCGTCGAATTCTATTCGCGCTGATAGTCGGCAGATCAATCGCTCAAAGGCCCCGGTTCTCCGGGGCCTTTTTGTTTGATAGCATGCCTTCGATGTCTCGCACGGCCGACCAGTTCGCCAACACTCTGCCTTCGGCAGCGCCGACTAAAGCGGCGCTTCGAGCATGGGAGGCCCTCTCCCGCGACGAGCAGATCTGCCGATATCAGGGGCTGCTCGCTCTGCCTGATTGCAATATCTTTACGGCCGACACGCCAGGCGAAATCCTTCTCGCCGCGCGGCAGCGCGTCACTCAACGTTCTCGTGGCTAGTTCAGGTCCTTGAGAAACGCACGCAATACGTCGCAACGATTCGACTAGGTGAAATGACGAGACCAGCCATGCTCTACACCCCTTCCCCGATCGATCCCAAGGCGCCGCCGGTGCGCATCAATTTGCTCTCGGACACACAGACCAAGCCGACACCTGCGATGCGCGAGGCGATGGCGCGGGCGGAGGTCGGCGACGAGCAGGTCGGCGACGATCCGACCGTGAACGCCCTGTGTGCGCGCGTCGCCGAGCTGCTCGGCAAGGAAGCCGCGGTGTACATGCCGTCAGGCACGATGTGCAACGTCACCGCGACGCTGGTGCATTGCCGCCCCGGCGACGAGATCCTCGCGCATGAAAGCGCGCACATCATCGCGCGCGAAGGCGGGGCGCATGCCGCGATCGGCGGCTTCCAGGTCACGCAATTGAAGGGACCCGACGGCCAGTTCACGCCGGAGACGTTCCGCAAAGCGCTGCATCCGCGCACCCGCTACCAACCGCCGCAGACCGTGGTCAGCGTCGAGCAGACCGCCAATATCGGCGGCGGCACGATCTGGAAGAAGGCCGCGCTCGACGAGATCGTCGCGATCGCGAAACAACATGGCCTCGTCACCCACATGGACGGCGCGCGCCTGCTCAACGCCACTGTCGCGAGCGGCATCTCGCCGCGCGACATGACCGCGGGCTGGGATTCGGCCTGGATCGACTTCTCGAAGGGCTTGGGCGCGCCGATCGGCGGCGTGCTGGCGGGCTCGCGCGCTTTCATTGATGCGGTCTGGCAATGGAAGCAGCGGCTCGGCGGCTCGATGCGACAGGCCGGAATCTGCGCGGCGGCTTGCATCTACGCGCTCGACCATCACGTCGAGCGGCTTGCCGACGATCACGCCAATGCGCGCGCGCTCGCCCGCGGATTGTCGCAGATCGCAGGCGTCGAGGTGCAGGAGCCCGAGACCAACCTGGTGTTCTTCAAGCCCGATGGTGCCGGCATTCCCGGCGACAAGATGGTCGCGGCGCTGCGCCAGCGCGGCGTCACGCTTGCGATGATGGACGGCCGCATCCGCGCCTGCACCCATCTCGACGTCAATGCGGCCCAGGTCGAGGAAACGATCGGCTACGTCCGAGAGATCGTGCGCGGAGCGTAGGCCCCGTAGCCCGGGTGAGCGCAGCGATACCCGGGACTTCACTCGCAGGGTCCCGGATGTCGCTGCGCTCATCCGGGCTACGCAAACCGCAAAAAGACTCTACCGCCCCATCGCCTGATAGATCAGCGTCTTCAGCGCCAGCTGAATCCGGCCACGCTGCGTCGGGGTCTGCACCATGAAGATCCCGAACAGGTCGTCCTCGGGATCGATGAAGAAGAACGTGCCGCCGACGCCGTCCCAGCGATATTCGCCGAGCGGCCACGCCGTCCCAGGGGGCACCGAGGTGCGCACGGCGAAGCCGAGTCCGAAGCCGGAAGATCCACCCGGATAATAGTTCTGGTCGCGCGCGATCTTCGTCTCCGGCCCGATATGATCCGAGGCCATCAGCGCGATGGTCTCCGGCTTGAGATAGCGTCGGCCCTCATAAATTCCGCCATTCAGCAGCATCTGGGCGAAGCGGGCGTAGTCGCCTACCGTGCCGACCATGCCACCGCCGCCCGATTCCCAGGTCGCGGGCCGCCTGATGTCGCGGAGCTGCGTCGTCGGATTGATGTAGCGATCCTCCGGCATCGGCTCGGCGATGCGCGGGAATTTGGCAGGATCTGCGACGAAGAAAGCCGTCTCGGTCATGCCCAGCGGATCGAGCAGCCGCTCCTTCTCGAATTGCAGCAGCGTCTTTCCGGCAATGATTTCGACGACGCGGCCGAGCACGTCGGTGGAATAGCCATAATCCCACACCGTGCCGGGCTGCTCGACCAGCGGCAGCGTGGCGACCTTGGCGGCGAATTCGGCGTTGGTCAGATTGCTGTTGAAGAGATTGGCGTCCGCATAGAGCTCGCGCACCATGCCGCCGCCGTAATAGCCGTAAGGCAGCCCTGAGGTGTGGCGCAGCAGATCCGTGATTGTGATGGGTCGCTCCGGCGGCTCCATCGCCAGGGCGACTTTGCCGTCCTCGGCCTTCTTCTCGATGCCGACCTTCATGCCGGCGAAGGCCGGAATGTATTTCGAGACGGGATCGTCGAGCGACAGCTTGCCCTCCTCAACCAGCATCATCGCCATGACTGAGGTGACCGGCTTCGACATCGAGTAGAGGCGGAAGATCGTGTCCGCGCTCATCGAGAGTTCGGTCGCGACGTCGCGGACGCCGAAATTCTGGTAATACACCGGCTTGCCGTGCTGCTGAAGCAGCAGGATGGCGCCGGGGATCTTGCCGGTGGCGACCTCGTTGCGGATGTAGTCGGAAACCTTCGCCAGCCCCGCGGGCGAGAGCGTCCGGACCGCAGGTCTCTCGGAACCCGCCTTCGCAACGATGCCGCCGGCGAGAAGAACGAGCGCCGCGATCAATGCGCGGCGCCCGAACATGTCAATTCTCCATCGCTTCATAGACCAGCTGCTTCAATGTCCGCTGCACGCGCTGGCGCTCGGTCGGGGTCTGCTCCAGCAGCACGAAGAACATGTCCTGCTTGGGATCGATCACGAAATAGCAGCCGGAGGCGCCGTCCCATTTCAATTCGCCGAGATCGCCGGGCGGCGGCGGTTTTGCGTTGCCGGGATCGGTGCGGACCGCAAGTCCGAGACCGAAGCCGAAGCCATCGCCGGGGAAGTAGAAATAATCGCGATCGACGCCCGACTTGGGGCCAATCTGGTCGGTGGCCATCAGCTTGAACGTCTCGGGTTTGAGAATGGTCTTGCCGTCGAGGCTGCCGCCGTTGAGCAACATCTGCGTAAAGCGCTCATAATCCACCATGGTCGTAACCATACCGCCGCTGGCGAACTGGATCTTTTTGACGACCGTCGGATCATTGATCCGCCCGACCCGGAAATCACTGTCGTTCGGCACCGGCTGCGCCAGCAGCTTCTGCTTGTCAGGATCGGTGACGAAGAAGCCGGTGTCGACCATGCCGAGGGGGTCGAGCAGCTTCTCCCGCTCGATCTCGATGAGCGGCTTGCCGGCCGCGACTTCCATGACCCGCGCCAGGATGTCGGTGGAATGGCCGTATTGCCACAGCGCGCCCGGCTGGTTGTGCAGCGGAAGTTTTGCGATGCGCTCGGCGAACTCGGCGAGGTCGAAATCGCCGGCATAGATGTTGGCTTCGCGATAGGCCTTGCGGACCAGGCTGTCGCCGTAGAAGCCGTAGGTGACGCCCGAGGTGTGCGTCATCAAATCGTGCACCGTCATCGGCCGGTTCGGCGGCACGAGCTCGAGCGACTTGGTGCCGTCCTCGGCTTTCTTCTCGACGCCGACTTTCACATTGGCAAAGGACGGAATGTATTTCGAGACGGGATCGTCGAGCTTGATCGTACCTTCCTCGATCAACTTCACTGCGACGACGGACGTGATCGCCTTGCTCATCGAGAACAGGCGGAAGATCGTCTTGTCGGTGATCGGCGCCTTGCTGACCGCGTCCTGCACGCCGAAGACTTCGTGGTAGACCGGCTTGCCATGTTGCTTGATGAGCACATTTGCGCCGGCGATCTTGCCGGTCGCGACCTCGTTCTTGAAGAACTCGGTGACTTTGGCGAGCTTGTCCTGGTTGAAATGCGCGCCGGCCGGAATCTCGTAGGTGCCCTCCGCCCGCGCGAACGACATCGTACCCAACGATACAAGCGCGGCGCAGACCAGCGCGCGCAGTCCAGACTGTGAAATCATATCCCCTCCCCGGAACATGGCCCGGCGGAGTGTACCGACCGCGTCATCAGGCACAAGGGCCGCCATACCGCGCCAAAACGTCCGCGTGCAGAGCCGCGCTCTTTTCCGAGAAACAACAAAATATGACGTCGACGACCAGCGGCGCGGCCTGCAGGGCTTCAATGGTCGCATGGACCGCAATCTTCGCGGCCTGGTCGGCCGGAAAGCCGTAAACCCCGGTCGAAATCGCGGAGAACGCCACGGACGTCAGCTGATTGGCCTCACAGAGCTCGAGCGCACGGCGATAACAGGAGCCCAGCGCCTCTGCCTCGCCGCGAGTGCCCCCGTGCCAGACCGGGCCGACCGCATGGATCACATGGCGCGCAGGGAGAAGGTAGCCCTTGGTGATCTTGGCATCGCCGGTCGGGCATCCTCCGAGCTTCCGGCACTCGGCGAGAAGCTCGGGCCCGGCCGCCCGATGGATCGCGCCATCCACGCCGCCCCCACCCAGGAGCGACGTGTTGGCCGCGTTGACGATGGCGTCAACGCTCAGCGTGGTGATGTCAGCAACGATGACCTTGAGCTCCGCGCCGCCGATCCGGCGCGTCAGCTGGGTCATGTATCAGGCCGCGACAGCGACGCCCTTTTCGGAGAAGAGCTGCTGCAATTCACCAGCCTGGAACATCTCGCGGACAATGTCGCAGCCGCCGACGAACTCGCCCTTCACATAGAGCTGCGGAATGGTCGGCCAGTTCGAATAGTCCTTGATGCCGTTGCGCAGTTCGGCGGATTCGAGAACGTTGAGGCCCTTATAGCCGACGCCGATGTGGTCGAGAATCTGGACGACCTGGCCGGAGAACCCGCATTGCGGAAATTGCGGTGTGCCCTTCATGAACAGAACCACGTCGTTCGACTTCACTTCGTTGGCGATGAATTCCTCGATGCTCATATCCGTGTCCTTATGGGGCGGAGCCCACTCCAATCGCTTCGGGCTGGCTCCACCGATCTAACCCGATACCTGGGTATATATGTAGCCCAAACCGTTGTGCATCCAAAGTAAAATGGCGGCGAGCGGCCGCTGGGCGGACCACTCTCGGCACCGCCGGCCCATTGCATGATGCCACGAATATCATCGTCAGGGAGGACTTTCATACCGTCCCGGAGCCCCTATCTAGGACGAACCCGGCGTTTTGGAACCCGGCAACGCCAACAACGTTCTCTTGTCCTGTCTGGAGAAAAACGTGACGAAACAAGCCTCCGCTACGGCCCCCGCCCCGTCACCGTCGGCCGATTTGGGCGGCCTTGCCCAGAGGCTGGAGGACGCGTTTCTCACCGTCCGCGACGAGACCGAGCGCAGGGCCGCGCCGCTGTCGCCGGAGGACCAGCAGATCCAGTCCATGCCGGACGCGAGCCCGACGAAATGGCACCGGGCGCACACCACCTGGTTCTGGGAGCAGTTCGTGCTCGGCGAGCACTGTGCGGGCTACCAGCCCTTTCACCCTGACTTCGCTTTCCTGTTCAATTCCTATTACGTCAGCGCCGGTCCGCGCCATTCCCGCAATCACCGCGGCGACATCACCCGCCCGAGCGCCGATCAGGTCGGCGCCTATCGAAAATATGTCGACGCTGCCGTCGTGAAATTCTTCCGCGACGCCGGCGAGGACAAGCTTCGCGAGATCGCGCCGCTGGTCGAGGTCGGCCTCAATCACGAGCAGCAGCATCAGGAATTGATGGTCACTGACATCCTGCACGCTTTCGCGCAGAACCCGATCCCGCCGGCCTATGATCCGGACTGGCGCTTCCCGGCCGCGACGCCGGCCAGTGAGGATTGGCTGACGCTGAACGAAGGCATCCACACCGTCGGTCACGTGGATGACAGTTTTCATTTCGACAACGAGAAGCCGGCGCATCGCGCCCTCGTCGGCCCGGTCAAGCTCGCGCGCAATCTCGTCACCAATGGCGAATGGCTCGCCTTCATGCGCGACGGCGGCTACCGGACCGCAACGCTGTGGCTGATGGACGGTTTTGCAGCCGTCAACAACGAGGGCTGGGACGCCCCCGGCCATTGGCGCGAGATCGACGGCCAATGGCATGTGATGACGCTGGCCGGCCTCAAGCCGGTCGATCCTGACGCGCCCGTCTGCCACGTCAGCTATTACGAGGCTGACGCCTTTGCGCGCTGGGCCGGAAAACATCTGCCGACCGAGATGGAGTGGGAGGTCGCGGCCCGCGCGGGCCAGCTCAACGATGCCTTCGGCATCGTCTGGCAGTGGACGCGATCGTCCTACTCGCCTTACCCCGGCTATCGCGCCATCGAAGGCGCGCTCGGCGAATACAACGGCAAGTTCATGGTCAACCAGCTGGTGCTGCGCGGCTCTTCGCTTGCAACCCCGGAGGGGCACAGCCGTATTACCTATCGCAACTTCTTTTATCCGCACCACCGCTGGCAATTCACGGGACTGCGGCTCGCCGACTACGAGTAAAATTCTCATCCGACGACAAATGCGCGCCGGACAGCGCGTTCAGGAGAGTATCATGAATGTGCACGCCAGCGCTTTGGCCGAAGCCCATCTTCCCGACGAACAAACCACCGCCTTCGCGCGCGAGGCCATTGAGGACCTCTCGCAGCAGCCCAAAAAGCTGTCGCCGAAGTATTTCTATGATGCGGCCGGATCGGAATTGTTCGAAGCGATCACACGGCTGCCGGAATATTACCCGACGCGCACGGAGCTGGCGATCCTGAAGGAGCGGGGCAGCGAGATCGCAAAGATCATTCCGGAGCACGCCGCCCTCGTCGAATTCGGCGCAGGCGCGACCACAAAGGTCCGCCTGCTGCTCAACCAGTGCAAGTTCGCGGCCTATGTGCCCGTCGACATCTCTGGCGACTTCCTCACGGCGCAGGCAAACGGCCTGAAGCGGGATTTTCCGTCACTCGGCATCTACCCGGTGGCGGCCGACTTCACCACGCCGTTTGAGCTGCCCAAGGCGGTGGCGACGATGCCCAAGGTCGGGTTCTTCCCGGGCTCGACCATCGGCAATTTCGAGCCGCATGAAGCGCAGGCCTTCCTGAAGAGCGCGCGCGCCATCCTGGGCCGGGGTGCGCAGATGATCATCGGCGCCGACCTCGAGAAGGAGGAGCGTCTGCTCCACGACGCCTATAACGATGCCGCCGGCGTCACCGCGCGCTTCAACCTCAATGTGCTGGTGCGGATCAACCGCGAGCTCGGCGGCAATTTCGACCTCTCCGCCTTCACCCATCGCGCGATCTACAATCGCGAGCGGCACCGCATCGAGATGCACCTGATCAGCAAGAAGAGCCAGACCGTGCGCCTGCTCGGCACCAGCTTTTCGTTCCGCGCGGGCGAGAGCATCCACACCGAGAACAGCTACAAATACAGCCTCGAGCGTTTTGCCGCGCTGGCGCAGGGCGCGGGCTGGCGTGTGCGTGAGAGCTGGACCGATGCCGCGAAGATGTTCTCGGTGCACGCGCTGGAGGCGGCGGAGTAGAAATTCCTCCGTTTCCTGCGGCGCATCCTTCGAGACGCCCGCCTTAGGCGGGCTCCTCAGGATGAGGACGGTATCCGTGGCAGCAGTTTCGACGGGCACCGGCGCTGATTAGCCTCATCCTGAGGAGACCGCGGGGCGGTCGTCTCGAAGGACGAGGCGTTCAAGTCAGGCGCTACCGCGGTCCGTGCTCTGATGCTCCTCGGCTTCTTCCGGCGTCGATCCCAGCGAAACCGACTCCCATACCGCAACAACGATCATGATCACCGTCGCGGCGACCGACAGCCATAGCGGGGACAGCTCGGCGGCGAACCACGACAGCGCCGCGAGCGCGATGATGCCAATCCCATGCGAGAGCTGGAGGAAGCCGCGGATCGCGTGCTTGAACAGGATGGTGCCGACCAGGAACAGCAAGGGACCGCCGATCGTGCTCACGATGGTCCGGATATCTGAATGCCCGAACGGATGCTTCAGCACGAGCTCGTCGGAGACCGCGGTCAGGATGATGCCAGCGACGATCGGCATGTGCAGATAGGTGTAGGCGAGCCGCGCCAACCGGCCGGATTCGGCGGATTTCGAGATGCGCTCGGCGCCGGCCTCGGCGCCCTTGTGGAAATAGACCCACCACATCGCAATGCTGCCGACCAGCGCGGAGACGAAGGCCAAAACGTTGTCCGCGGTCCAGTCCAGCTCGGCAAAGGTCGCGCCGTTGACGACGACGGCCTCGCCAAGCGCGATGATGACGAACAGCGAGCAGCGCTCGGCCATGTGGCCGCCTTCGACGGCCCAGGCCTCGACCGACGAGAAGCCAAGCTTCGGCACCCAGAAGCGGACCGCCGGCGAGATGTATTCGATCGTCAGCGCCACGATCCAGAACCATAGTCGCGCCTCGTCATGGGCGAGGCCGCCGAGAATCCAGAAGATCGCGGAGACCGAGAGCCACGTCAGGATGCGGATCGCATTGTGCCGGACCGCAGTTCGATGCCGCGGCGTTGCAAACATCCAGAAGGCTGTGCGCCCGACCTGCATCGTTGCGTAGGCGATCGCGAACCACAGGCCCCGCCCCTCGAACGCGGTCGGGATCGTCGTGGACAGCACGAGACCGCCCAGCATCATCAGGAAGATCAGGATCCGGACCGGCGTCAGTTCGGGATCGAGCCAGTTGGTGACCCAGGCGGTGTAGACCCACACCCACCATACCGCGAGAAACAGCACCGCGACATGCACCGCACCGAGCGGCGTGAAATGGTGCAGCAATGTGTGCGAGACCTGCGTGATCGCGAAGACGAAGACCAGGTCGAAGAACAGCTCGGCATTGGTGACGCGGCTGTGCTGGTTTGGCAGGATGACGCGAAACATCGCGCCGCGCGGATTGTCCGCAGCCATCGTCATCCCCCCGTCACGAGCAGATCAGGCGCCCGGCACACCGGTTTGCAGCGCCAGCGCATGCAGCACGCCGCCCATCTGGCCGCGCAGGGACTGATAGACGATCTGGTGCTGCTGGACGCGGGACTTGCCGCGGAAGGTTTCCGAGATCACGGTCGCGGCATAGTGATCGCCGTCCCCGGCGAGGTCACGGATGGTCACCTCGGCATCGGGGATCGCCGCCTTGATCATCGCCTCGATATCGTGGGCGTCCATTGGCATTCGGGTCGTGCTCCTGTCTCGGCTGCAATCAGCCTTGTCGTCGAATCGCTGCCGGGGTCCGGATATGCAAAGCCGGCGGGCCCAAACTTAGCGTGAACGGCCTTCTACGTCACGCCTTCCGGCACTATATCGGTGATCCGATCTGGATAAAGCCACGACAAAGTGCCGCGCGCGGCAGAGCGATCGAAAAAGGCGTGAAATCATGAAGCTTCCAGGGCCCGACCACCCCATCACCATCACCCCAAATCCCCGGCGCGTCCGCGTCACGGCCGGCGATATCGTGATCGCCGAGACCACCAAGGCGCTGACGCTGAAAGAGGCGAAATATCCGGCGGTGCAATATGTGCCGCGACAGGACGCCAATATGGCGCTGCTGGAGCGCACCGACCGTGTCACCCATTGCCCCTACAAAGGGGATGCGAGCTATTACAGCGTCAAGGCCGACGGCAAGACGCTGGATAACGCGATCTGGACCTATGAGGCGCCCTTTCCCGCGATGACCGAGATTTCGGGCCATCTCGCCTTCTATCCGGACAAGGTGAAGATCGAGGAAGTGGGGTAAGCCCACATAGGGCCTGCTGTCATGGCCGGGCTCGTCCCGGCCATCCACGTTCTTGGCTGCCGCGGATACAAAGGACGTGGATGCCCGGGACAAGCGCGGGCACGACGACTGGGAATGCTGACGCGAGCCCCGCTACGCCCTGAATATCGTGAGCCCCAGGATCAGTAGCACCAGGAAAATCGCGACGAACACGTAGAACAGGAAGCGGGCGATGTCGGCGGAGGCGGCCGAGATGCCGGTGAAGCCGAGCACGCCGGCCACGATCGAGACAAGTAGGAAGATCAGCGCCCATTTCAGGATCGTCATCGCCAGCTCCGAAATTGTACCGCTTGCCGCGGTCCCAAGCCCTTTTGGCGAACGCTAACTTCGTCGCAGGGAACTGGTTCCTAGCGGTCTCGAGACCTGCGGGCGTCCCAAACGACCCTTGCTGAATCCGGTTCCCGGCGGCAAAGTCCGGCCGGGACGGAAAGCGCGACCGGGGCGGCCACGATGACGATGTCACATTCAGCGACGATCGGCGCAGAGGCGCACGCGGTGCCGAAGGCCAAGGCGCGCAATCTGTCGCTCGATCGCGCCCGCACCTTCCTCACGCTGGTGGTGCTGCTGCACCACGCCGTCATTCCCTACACCTATTTCGGGCACACCGATCCGGCGTCCTGGATCGGCTTCGACATCGTCGTGCTGGCCACCGACAGCTTCTTCATGGCCATGTTCTTCTTCCTGTCAGGACTGTTCACCTGGCCGGGCATCGCGCGCAAGGCGCCGTCAGTTTTTCTCCGCGACCGCCTGTTGCGGCTCGGGCTGCCGTTCGCGATCGCGGCGTTCACCGTGATTCCCCTCGCCTATTACGCGATCGCGCTGCGGCACGATCCCGGGCTGAGCTTCACGGCGTTCTGGTGGAAGACGATCACGGTTGGCCCGTGGCCGAGCGGCCCGATCTGGTTCGTGTGGGTGCTGCTGGCGTTCGACCTGACCGCGAGCTTGCTCTACCGGGTCTCCGCGCATCTGGTCGACCCGGGCAACCGCGTGTCGCTACGCGGATTCGACCAGCCGGCCGTATTCTGGCTGCTGCTCGTCGTCGTGACGACAATCGCCTACGTGCCGGCGCTGCTCTATTTCGGCGGAAGCAAATGGTTCGAGCTCGGGCCGTTCTCGGTGCAGGCGAGCCGCATCCTGCTCTACTTCGCCTATTTCTTCATCGGCGTCAGCGTTGGAGCGGCGAACTTCGATCGCGGCATCCTCAGCGCCGGCGGCCAGTTGCCGAAACAACGCTGGCTCTGGGTGATCGCCACGCTGATCCCCTACTGCCTGATGTGGGGCATGATCTACATCAAGCGCGAAGTTCTGGGCAATCCAGACCCGCAGCCGCACTGGTATCAGGCGATCTACGGCACGTTCTTCGTGCTGTTCTCAGGCTCGATCCTGCTCGCGATCCTCGCCTTCTTCCTGCACCAGAAGTCGCCGGGCTCGAACCTGCTCGACCGCATGCAGGCGGATGCCTACGGCATCTTCCTGGTGCACTACCCGATCGCGTTGTGGATCCAGTACGCGCTGTACGACTACAGCTGGCCTGCGATCGTGAAAGCCACGATCGGCTTCGTGCTCACGGTGATCCTGAGCTGGGGACTGACGGCGGGCTTGCGGAAGATTCCGGGGGCGTCACAGGTGTTGTGAGGCACGATACCCGTAGCCCGGATGAGCGTAGCGATATCCGGGAAACCTCACGACAAAGACCCGGATGTCGCTTCGCTCATCCGGGCTACCGGTTCAGCGCCTCAGGCCGCTTTCCCGCCCATATACTCCGGCAGCCAGCGCTCGAACGATGCCCTGAGCGTGTCGATCGCAACAGGCGCTTCGCCCGCGATCGCGATCGCGTCGCCGCCGGTGGTACCGATCCGCACGCAGGGCACCTCGCAGCCGCGCATCTTGGCGAGCACGCGGCCGGCTTCCGTCTCAGGCACGGTGACGAGATAGCGCGCCTGGTCCTCGCCGAACCAATAGGCCTGAGGCACCAACGCGGTCGGCGCCGCCAGCAGCTTTGCGCCGATGCCGCTCGCCATCGCCATCTCGGCCAGCGCGATCAGAAGACCGCCGTCGGAGAGATCGTGCACGGCGGTCGCAGTGCCCGCATGGATCATGCCGCGCACGCAGTCGCCGTTGCGCTTCTCGGCTGCGAGATCGACCGGCGGCGGCGCCCCCTCCTCGCGACCGCAGATGTCGCGCAGGTAAACGGACTGACCGAGCCAGCCGTGAGTTTCGCCGATCAGGAGGATCGCCTCGCCTTCGGCCTTGAAGGCGAGCGAGGCCGACTTGGTGAAGTCGTCGAGCAGGCCGACGCCGCCGATGGAGGGCGTCGGCAGGATCGCGCGGCCGTTGGTCTCGTTGTAGAGCGAGACATTGCCGGAGACGACCGGGAAGTCGAGCGTGCGGCAGGCTTCCGAGATGCCCTTCAGGCAGCCGACGAACTGGCCCATGATCTCGGGCCGCTCGGGATTGCCGAAATTGAGATTGTCGGTGATCGCAAGCGGCTTGCCGCCGACCGCAGTGATGTTGCGCCAGGCTTCCGCCACGGCCTGCATGCCGCCTTGATAAGGATCGGCCTCGCAATAGCGCGGCGTCACGTCGACGGTCAGCGCGAGGCCCTTCGGGCCGTCCTGCACGCGCACCACCGCGGCATCGCCGCCGGGACGCTGCATGGTGTTGCCGAGAATGACGTGGTCGTACTGCTCCCAGACCCAGCGCTTGCTGCACATGTCGGGCGTGCCGATCAGCTTTTCGAGCGCGGCACCGAGATTCATCGGCGCCGCCACTTCGCGCGCATGCACGACAGGCAAAGCGGCGGAGGGGACATGCGGGCGGTCATAGAGCGGCGCCTCGTCGCCGAGTTCCTTGATCGGCAAATCGGCCATGACGTCGCCGCCATGCTTGACCACAAAGCGCTTGCTCGGCGTGGTGTAGCCGACCACGGCGAAATCGAGGCCCCACTTCTTGAAGATCGCCTCGGCCTCTTTCTCCTTCTCGGGCTTGAGCACCATGAGCATGCGCTCCTGACTCTCCGAGAGCATCATCTCGTAGGCGCTCATGCCGATCTCGCGCGTCGGCACCGCATCGAGATCGAGATCGACGCCGAGATCGCCCTTGGCGCCCATCTCGACCGCCGAACAGGTCAGACCCGCCGCGCCCATGTCCTGGATCGCGATGACGCAGCCCTTCTCCATGATCTCGAGGCAGGCCTCTAACAGCAGCTTTTCGGCAAAGGGATCGCCGACCTGGACGGTCGGGCGCTTCTCTTCGGACTTGTCGTCGAACTCGGCCGAGGCCATCGAGGCGCCGTGGATGCCGTCGCGGCCGGTCTTGGAGCCGAGATAGACGATCGGCATGTTCACGCCGGAGGCGGCGGCATAGAAGATCTTGTCGGTATCGGCGAGGCCGACCGCCATCGCGTTGACGAGAATGTTGCCGTCATAGCGGGTGTGGAAGCGGACCTGACCACCGACCGTCGGCACGCCGAAGGAATTGCCATAGCCGCCGACCCCGGCGACGACGCCGGAGACGAGATGCCGCGTCCTGGCATGCTCCGGTGCGCCAAAGCTCAGCGCATTGAGGCAGGCGATCGGGCGCGCGCCCATCGTAAAGACGTCGCGCAAGATGCCGCCGACGCCGGTGGTCGCGCCCTGGTAAGGCTCGATGTAGCTCGGGTGGTTGTGGCTCTCCATCTTGAAGACCACGGCCTGGCCGTCGCCGATGTCGATCACGCCGGCATTCTCGCCCGGGCCCTGGATCACCCAGGGCGCCTTGGTCGGCAAGCCCTTCAGATGGAGGCGCGAGGATTTGTACGAGCAGTGCTCGTTCCACATCGCCGAGAAGATGCCGAGCTCGGTGAAAGTTGGATCCCGCCCGATCAGCTTCAGAATGCGCTCATACTCGTCCGCCTTGAGCCCGTGGGCGGCAATAAGCTCGGGAGTGATCTTGGGTTCGTTCTTCATGGATTCGAGGCTTTCGACGGCGGTGGGCCGTTCTTAGGAACATCGGACGGCTTGGAAAAGCCCTTTATGGCGCATTTTCCCGCTGTCCCACGTTTTGCGGCCGGGGGCTGCGGGAACAGGAATTGCACAGCGTGGACAGATCGGATTTAAGGGCAAACGACTCGCAATTGAAGGCCCATTTCCTTGCACGAATTGACCAAAGCGCCCCCGCCCCGCCGCCCCGACCTCCACGTCGCCACCGATGGGGAATTCCAGGGCTGGCGAACCTGGATTCGCGACAGTTTTGAGAGCCATATCGGCCCGTTCTGGCACAGGATCGAGGACGACGGCAGCGTCCGCTCGGCGTTCCGGGTCGAGAAGAAGCACCTCAACGGCTCCGGAAACGTCCATGGCGGCTGCTTCATGGCATTCTCCGACTATTGTCTGTTCGCGATCGCCACCCACGAGCTGGATGGGCCGGCCGTGACCACCAATTTCGCCTGCGACTTCCTCGACGCGGCACGCGAAGGCGAGCTGATCGAATGCGTCGGCGAGGTCTCCCGCGCCGGCGGCTCGTTGATCTTCCTGCGCGGCAAGCTGACATCAGGCGGGCGGCCCCTGTTCACCTTCTCCGGCACGATCAAGCGGGTGAAGCGGAAGCCGGCACCACAGCCAAACGCATAGCTCGCCGCCTTCCCTTTTGGCGCCCCGTCGCCCAGACTTGGGTCCAGCGCTGTCGCGCCGGGAGCAACACCAAGGTGCCGCAGAGCACACCGCCGACGGGTCGCGCCTCGGCCTCGCCGCTGCCGTCCATGCCCGCCACCAGCGCGCGCAACTGGCGTGACTATGCGCTGCTGGTCGCGCTGGCCTGCTGCTGGAGCTCAACCTATCCGCTGGCCAAGCTCGCGCTGGATACGATCCCGCCTGTGACCTTCATCTCGGCGCGCTCGCTGATCGCGGCCGCCTTCCTGTTCGCGATCCTGTGGATGCGCGGCGTCAGGATTCCGACCGATGCGAAGGCCTGGAAGCTGTTCGCGACCCAGCAATTGATCAACTCGACCTTTCCGTTCCTGATCATCACCTGGTCGCAGCAATATGTGCCGGCGTCGAACACGGTGGTGCTGGCCTCGACCACGCCGATCTTCGCCTTCCTGATCACCTCGCTGATCACGCGGCACGAGCGGCAACGCTGCTGAAGCTCTTGGGCGCGATCCTCGGCCTTGCCGGCACCATCGTCATCGTTGGGCTCGACGCACTGCGCGGCGTCGGCAGCGAGATCGTGGCGGAGATCGCCATCCTGCTCGCCACCATCTCGTTCGCCTGCGCAACCATCTTCGGCCTGCGGCTGTCCGAATACGATCCGATGGTGGTGGCAGCCGGCTCGCTGCTGTTCGGCGGCCTCGTGCTGCTGCCGCCTTCGCTGATCATCGATCAGCCCTGGACGCTGCACCCGACACCGACCGCGATCACAGCCACCATCGTCATGGGCATCGTCTCCAGCGCGCTGGGGCTGATGCTGTTCTACATGTGCCTCGGCAGGCTCGGCACGCTGACGACCAACGCGCAAGGCTATTTGCGCATCCCGATCGGCGTCGGCCTCTCCGTGCTGCTGCTCGGCGAGAGCGTGCCCTCGAACCTGGCGCTGGGCCTGGTGCTGGTCATGGCGGGCGTCGCCGCGATGACGGTGCCGACGGAACGGCTGAAACGACGCTAGCTATTACTTGGCGTCGTCCGCCAGCATCTTGCGATACTTCTCGACGTCGCGCGTCACGAGCTTTTGCAGCACCTCGGGCGTGTGCTCGTCGGGATCGGGTGCAACGGTCGAAAGATCGGCGAACCGTTTCTTCACCGCGTCGGTTTCGACCGCCGTGCGAGCAGCTGCATTTAGCTTGGCGATGATTGCCGTAGGCGTGCCCTTGGGCGCGAACAGGCCGTTCCAGCCCTGCGCCTCGAATTCGGGCAGGCCGGCTTCGGCCGACGTCGGCAGGTCGGGCACTGTGGCGAGCCGGACGGTCGAGCCGACCACGAGCCCGCGCGCCAACTTCTCGTTGATCGACTGCGAGACCGAGGCTGCCGCATCGCAGACGCCGTCGATCTGGCCGCCGATCGCATCGGTGAGCGCGAGCGCGGCGCCGCGATAGCCGACCAGCGTCGCGTCGATACCCGCAGCGGTGACGAAGCTCTTGCAAATTAAATAGTTCGAGGAGCCGACGCCGGCATGGCCGAGATTGATCTTGCCGGGATTGGCCTTGGCATAGGCGATGAACTCTTTCAGGTCCTTTGCCGGAAAATCCTTGCGCACGGCGATGATGCCGAACGTCTTCGCCACCATGGCGATCGGCACGAAGGAGTCCGGCGTGAACGGCAGTTTTGGATAGATCGTATAGGTCGCGGCGTTGGTGCCGGCATTGCCGATCGCAATGGTGTAACCGTCGGGCTCGGCGCGGGAGGCGCGCGCCAGTGCGGTCGAGCCGCCAGCGCCGGCGACGTTCTCGATCACGATAGTCTGGCCGAGCGCGATGCCCATCTGCTCGGCAACGGTGCGCGCGATCACGTCGGAAGTGCCGCCGGCGGCGAACGGCACGATCATGGTGACGGGACGCTTGGGAAAATCCTGCGCGAACGCGGCCGTCGCGAACGCAACGACGGCGACAGCGGCCGGCAGCCGCTTCAGCACGAACGCAATCACGCGGCTTTTTCCAGATGCGCGGTGAGGCCGGCGAACAGGCCGCGGCCGTCGGTGCAGCCCATGATGTCTTCGACGTGGTTTTCCGGATGCGGCATCATGCCGAGCACGTTGCCTTTGTCGTTGACGATGCCGGCGATGGATTGCGCGGCGCCATTGATGTTGCTGATATCGTCGATCGCGCCGTCGGCCGAGCAATAGCGGTAAAGCACGCGACCCTCGCCTTCGAGCCGCTTGATGGTCTCGGCGTCCGCCGCATAATTGCCCTCGCCATGCGCGATGGGCACGCGGATCACCTGCCCTGCATTGTAGCCGCGCGTGAACGGCGTGTCGGAACGCTCGACGCGCAGATGCACGTCGTGGCAGATGAATTTCAGCCGCGCATTGCGCATCAGGACGCCAGGCAAGAGGCCGGATTCGCAGAGGATCTGAAATCCGTTGCAGACACCGAGCACGAGGCCGCCCTTGGCCGCATAATCGCGCACCGCGTCCATCACCGGCGCCCGCGCCGCAATCGCGCCGCAGCGCAGGTAATCGCCATAGGAGAACCCGCCGGGCACCACCACGAGGTCGGTACCATCAGGTAGCGACGTCTCGGCATGCCAGACCATTGTGGGCTCGCTGCCCGAGATCAGCCTCAAGGCACGCGCCATGTCGCGCTCGCGGTTGATTCCGGGAAAGACGAGGATGGCGGCTTTCATGGCAGAGGTTCCGAACGAGGATTGAATGGGGCTGGCACGGCTGCCAAATCGGCAGCAGACATAACCATTTGACGGGGATTTTACCAGTGCTAGCCTTGCCCGCGAGCGTTGTGCACAGGCCATAGCCCGCCATTCGGCCGATCGATTCGCCCGGGATCAAAGCCATGAATGTCCCCTCGCTGCCCGCATCCCTCTCCGAGCCGGTGTCCACCGAGGGCGTCATCGCCGCCGGTGCCTATGTCGACGGCCGGCGCGTCGCCAATATCGCCATTAGCGAAGCCTCGAGCTGGCGGGCGAAGCCCGGCCACGTGGTCTGGATCGGGCTGCACGAGCCCGACATGGCGCTGCTCAGCGCGGTGCAGAAGCAGTTCGACCTGCACGAGCTCGCCATCGAGGACGCCAACCATGCCCATCAGCGACCGAAGATCGAGCAATATGGTGAGGCCCTGTTCATCGTGGCGCGCACGGCGCAACTGATCGAGGGCCGGATCGCCTTCGGCGAGACGCACATCTTCGTCGGCGAAGGCTATCTGGTCTCGGTGCGCCACGGTGCGTCGACGTCCTACACGCCGGTGCGCGAACGCTGCGAAAGCTGCCCGCGAGCGCTCGCGCGCGGCGAGGACTACATCCTCTACGCCATTCTCGATTTCATCGTCGACAACTACTCGCCCGTGCTCGAGAGCATTCACGATGAGGTCGAGAGCATCGAGGATGACGTGCTCTCCAAGTCGATCAGCAAGGCGCAGATCGAACGGCTCTACATGCTGCGCCGCGACCTCTTGCGGCTCCGGACCGCGATCGGCCCTCTGGTCGAGGTCTGCCGCCGGCTCGAGCACGACGAGCTGGCGATGGTGCGCGCGACGATGCAGCCGCTGTTCCGCGACGTCACCGACCACGTCCGCAACATCCAGGAGCGGATCGATTCGATGCGCGAGGTGCTGGCGTTCGCCTTCGAAGCGAGCCTGCTGGTCGGCCAGGCCCAGGAGACGGCGGTCTCCAAGAAGCTTGCCTCGTGGCTCGCGATCATCGCGATCCCGACCGCGCTCGCCGGCATCTACGGCATGAACTTCAAGCACATGCCGGAGCTGGACTGGGAGTACGGCTATTACACGCTGCTCGGCGTGATGCTGGTCTCGTGCGGGGCGCTGTACTGGCGTTTTCGTCGGGTCGGGTGGCTGTGAGCCATCCCGTTCACCCGATCAGCTCGACCCGATAATTCTCGATCACGGTGTTCGCCAGCAGCTTGTCGGCGGCGTCCTTCAACGCCGCCTCCGCTTTCGCCTTGTCCGCGCCGGCGAGCTCGATGTCGAACACCTTGCCCTGGCGGACGCTGGCGACGCCGTCGACGCCGAGCGACTTCAACGCACCCTCGATCGCCTTGCCCTGCGGATCGAGGATGCCCGTTTTCAACGTCACGGTAACACGTGCCTTCACGTCAGATTCCTCTTAGCTCTTCACCAGCACCGGGCCGGAGCCCGCCGGACGCTCGTTCTCCATGAGGATGCCGAGACGCTTGGCGACTTCGGTATAGGCCTCGAGCAGCCCACCGAGATCCCTGCGGAAACGGTCCTTGTCGAGCTTCTCGTTCGACTTGATGTCCCACAGACGGCAGCTATCCGGCGAGATCTCGTCGGCGACGATGATCCGCATCATGTCGTTCTCGAACAGTCGGCCGCACTCCATCTTGAAGTCGACGAGGCGGATGCCGATGCCGAGGAAGAGACCGGTGAGGAAGTCGTTGACACGGATGGCAAGCGCCATGATGTCGTCGATCTCCTGCGGTGTCGCCCAGCCGAAAGCGGTGATGTGCTCTTCCGACACCATGGGGTCGTTGAGCTGGTCGTTCTTGTAGTAGAACTCGATGATCGAACGGGGCAGCTGCGTGCCCTCCTCGATGCCGAGGCGCTGCGACAGCGAACCGGCGGCAACGTTCCGCACCACCACTTCGAGCGGCACGATCTCGACTTCGCGAATCAACTGCTCGCGCATGTTGAGGCGGCGGATGAAATGGGTCGGCACCCCGATGTCGTTGAGGTGCTGAAACAGGTACTCCGAGATCCGGTTGTTGAGGACACCCTTGCCCTCGATCACCTGATGCTTTTTCGCATTGAACGCGGTGGCGTCGTCCTTGAAGTGCTGGATCAGGGTACCGGGCTCCGGGCCTTCGTAAAGAACCTTTGCCTTGCCTTCATAAATGCGACGCCGACGGCTCATGGGGATGTACCGTGTTTTGTTGAAATCCATGTATCTGGTGTGCTCCGGTTGACGAGACTACGACCCACAGCGGAGCTGCCGTGAACGGCCCGGAACCCCTAGAAACAGAACGGGAACCCAGCCTGAGGCAACCTATCCGATTGGCTGTCCAAGCACAATCGATCCGGGCGTCCGGCATCAAACTTATACCGCCTTGCCTGCGGCTTAACGGCTCGTTGTTTTGCCGATTCGTGCCCCCTATCTAGGCATGCACCGGGGCTCTCGCAACGAGGGCCAGCCGGGTCCAGTCAGCAGGGAATTGGAAAAGGCATGAGCACGTTGGACAAGCGCGAGGAAGGCTTCGAGAAGAAGTTCGCCCTCGACGAGGAGCAGAAATTCAAGGCGGAAGCCCGCCGCAACCGGCTGCTCGGTCTGTGGGCAGCCGAAAAGCTCGGCATCACCGGCGATGCCGCCGCGGCCTATGCCAAGGAGGTCGTCGCGGCCGATTTCGAGGAAGCCGGTGACGCCGACGTCCTGCGCAAGGTCGCAGCTGATTTCGCCGCCAAGAACGTCGCCGTCACCGAACAGGCGATTCGGGCCAAGATGAGCGAACTGATCGCGGTGGCGGCGGCCGAGGTGAAGGCCGGGAAATAAGGCGAAGAGGCATCCGCACGCACTGTCATTCCGGGCAGTCCGCAGGACCGAACCCGGAATCTCGAGATTCCGGATCGCCGCTCGCGGCGTCCGGAATGACGGAGGGATCGATCACCCCTCCTTGAACCCATATTCCGGCACGTTGCCGCTGGCGCCGTAATATTTATACGGCAGGAATTTGCCGCTCATGGTGATCTTGACGCGGTCGCCCTTCGGATTGGGCAGGCGCTCCATCACCATGTCGAAATCGATCGCCGACATGATGCCGTCGCCGTACTCCTCCTCGATCAGCGCCTTCCAGGCCGGACCGTTGACCATGACCAGCTCGTAGAAACGATAGATCAGGGGATCGGTCGGGGGCATCGGCATGCCGCGCATCGGCGTCTCGTTCAGCATCGTGGTCTCGGCCTTCGTCAGGCCGAATAGTTCAGCGGCGTTCGCGGCCTGCGGCTTGGTCAATTTCATCTGGCCGAGGATCGCGCCCGTAATCAGCACCTCGGAATAACCGCCGATCTGCTCGCAGATGTATTTCCAGGTCCAGCCCTTCTCGCGCTTGATGTCGAGCAGCTTCTCGGTGAGGTCTTCGCGTTTCATGTGAGGGTCTCCTTTTTCAAGCAGTCAGCCCGGGACTCGTCCCGGGTATCCAGGTCTGTCGTTGCTCGTCGCCACCGGACGCGACGGTCAGTCCGGGCTTGCCGATATGCACCACCGGCACATTGCGCGGATCGTGAGCGGGCGTCTCGACGGCAAAGGTCTTGCTGCGCGTCACCAGGAAATCGACGATGTGGTTGCGCAGCGCGTAGTACAGCGGATGGCGGTGCAGATCGGTGCGGCCGCGGTCCCTCGGCAACGGGTTCTCGACCACTTCGGCCAGCACCGCGCCGGGTCCGTTGGTCATCAGGAATATCTTGTCGGCGAGGTAGATCGCCTCGTCGACGTCATGGGTAATCATGAACGCGGTCTGCCCGGTCTCCAGACAGATGCGCCGCACCTCGTCCTGCAGCGTGCCGCGCGTCAGCGCGTCGAGTGCCGAGAACGGCTCGTCCATCAGCATCATCTTTGGCGTAATGGAGAGCGCACGCGCGATGCCGACGCGCTGCTTCATGCCGCCGGAAAGCTCGGAAGGTCGCTTGTGTTCCGAACCCGTCAGGCCGACGAGATCGATAAATGTCTGCGCATGCGCCTTCACCTTGGCGCGATCCCACTTTCGCCATTTCGAGCTCACGGCGTAAGCGACGTTGCCGAGCACGGTGCGCCAGGGCAATAGCGCATGGCTCTGGAAGATCACGGCACGATCGAGGCTGGTGCCTGAAATGGCCTGCCCGTCAACGATCACCGCGCCCTCGCTCGGCGCATCGAGGCCGGCGAGGATGTTGAGCACCGTGGTCTTGCCGCAGCCGGAATGGCCGATCACACAGCAGAACTCGCCGCGCGCCATCGACAGCCAGAGATTCTCGA
Source organism: Bradyrhizobium sp. MI1.3 (assembly GCF_055811695.1). Lineage (NCBI taxonomy): Bacteria > Pseudomonadati > Pseudomonadota > Alphaproteobacteria > Hyphomicrobiales > Nitrobacteraceae > Bradyrhizobium > Bradyrhizobium sp. MI1.3. The sequence goes on from NZ_JBVVPQ010000061.1 coordinate 25,927, forward strand.
AGACCGCCGTCGTCGCGCCGTCCGCGCCCGGATAGCGCTTTGCGATGGCTTCGATGGAGATGAATTTTTCGGTCACGGCCCTACTCCGGAAACGTGACCATGCGCGTGAAACGCGCAAGGATTTGGTCGAGCAGCATGCCGACGACCCCGATCAGCAGGATCGCGATGATGACGTTGGTGATCGAGAGGTTGTTCCACTCGTTCCAGACGAAATAGCCAATGCCGGTGCCGCCGACCAGCATTTCGGCCGCAACGATCACCAGCCACGCAATGCCGATCGAGATGCGCATGCCGGTCAGGATCGTCGGTGCCGCTGCCGGCAGGATGACCGTGAAGGCGCGCCTGATCGTTCCGACCTCGAGCGTTCGCGCGACGTTGATCCATTCCTTGCGTACGCTCGCGACCCCGAACACGGTGTTGAGCAGCATCGGCCAGATCGAGCAGATGAAGATGACGAAGATCGCGGAGATCGAGGAATCCTTGATGGTGTAGAGCGCGAGCGGCATCCACGCGAGCGGGGAGATCGGCTTCAGCACCTGGATGAAGGGATCGAGCGCCTGACTGAGCAGCGGCGACATGCCGATCAGGAAGCCGAGCGGGATGGCGACGAGCACGGCAAGCAGATAGCCGGTGCCGACGCGCGCGATCGAGTAGCCGAGCTGGATGCCGAGCCCCTTGTCGTTCGGCCCGTTGTCGTAGAACGGCCTCCTCACATGCTCCCAGAGTTTTGCGCCGACATCGAGCGGCCCGGGCATGGCAGATTTGCCCTGGGTCGCGGTCAGGCCCATCAGCTTGGCGTATTCCGCGCTCATCGTGGCCACCGGCGCCGTCGAGCGCACGGCGAGATGCCAGACGCCCAGGAAGGCGGCGAGCAGCACGATCGAGACCAGGCCGGCGCGGATACGGAGGGAGGCGGTGGTCATCTCCCTCTCCCCGTTCTTACGGGGAGAGGGTCGGGGTGAGGGGCATGCTTCCACATATTCGGTGAGAGACGAACTCGCGGAGAGGCCCCCTCACCCGGATTGCATCTAACGATGCAATCCGATCTCTCCCCGCAAGCGGGGCGAGGTGAAAAGAGAGCGCGGCCCCTCACGACGCCTTCCTGATCTTGAAGCCCGCCAAATAATCCTCGGGCTTGGCCGGATCGAAAGTCTTGCCCATCACCGCGAACGATTTGTAGCTGCCGGCCGGCGGCGCCAGGCCCATCTCGGTCATCAGCTTCCTGGTGTCGGTGGCGAGATAGACCTGCTCGGCGACCGCCTTGTAGTCGACGTCGCCCTTGATCTGGCCCCAGCGCTTCATCTGCGTCAGCATCCACACCGCGAAGGACTGCCAGGGGAACGGGTCGAAATCGACGCGCTTTTCATCCGTCTTCACGCCGCCGAGGCCGTCGGCATAGGTGCCGGTCAAGACCTGTTCCAGCACCGTGACCGGCGCGTTGATGTAGTTCGCCGGCGCGATGGCTTCCGCGATCTGCTTGCGGTTCTCCGCCTTCGACGCATAGGCCGTGGCATCGACGATCGCGCGCGTCAGCGCGGCAAAGCTGTTCGGCGCCGTCGTGATGAACTCGCGGCTGGCCGCGAAGCTGCAGCAGGGATGGCCGTCCCAGATTTCCTTGGACAAGAGATGCATGAAGCCGACGCCGTCATAGATCGCGCGCTGGCAGATATTGTCGGGCGCGAGGAAGCCGTCGATGTTGTCGGCGCGCAGGTTTGCCACCATTTCCGGCGGCGGTACCGAACGCAGCTGCACATCGGTGTCGGGGTCGATCCCGTGTTCGGCGAGATAGTAGCGCAGCAGATAATTGTGCATGGAATAGTCGAAGGGGATGGCGAATTTCATGCCCTTCCAATCCTTCGGGTCGCGCTTGTCCTTGTGCTTGCTCGCCAGCACGATGCCCTGCCCGTTGATGTTCTCGATCGCGGGCACGGCAAACGGAATCGCGTTGGCACCTAGGCCAAGCGAGATCGCGAGCGGCATCGGCGCCAGCATGTGCGCGGCGTCGTATTCCTTGTTGATGGTCTTGTCGCGGATCACGGCCCAGCCGGCGGTCTTGACCACGTCGACGTTGAGGCCGTGCTTGGCATAGAAGCCCAGCGGCGCCGCCATGATGATTGGCGTGGCGCAGGTGATCGGGATGAAGCCGACCTTGAGATCCTTCTTTTCCGGCGTGCCGGCCTGCGCAAAAACCTCGGTCGCGGTCTGAAGCGGGAAGAACTGCGACAGCGCGGCCAGCGCGGTGGAGGCCCCGACCGACTTCAGGAATGCTCGCCGCGCCACGTCCTGCGGAAACATCGCGCGCATCACGGCAGAGGCGACCACGCCCTCGTAGCGCTTCTCCTCGCTCTCGACGGGATCACAGCGCAACGCGGTGGCCTGCTCATGCTCCGCCGCGGATTGATGCTGACCACAGGCACAGCCGGCTCGCAGGTTGCGATTGGGATCAAACGGATTGTCGAAAGTGGACATCGGACCTCCTGCGCGTCGTTGCGAGGAGAATTACGCAAGGAGCATGCCACCACCTTCGCGCCCACCAGTGCCTTGATGACGCAGCACTTTCGCCTGCACTTGGTCATTACGAAAATTCGTGATAAACGAGATTTCGTAGTTGAATAACGAGATTTCGTAATGGCAACGACGCCAATGCTCGCCCACGACGACGTGGCCCCGACCATCGATCCGCGCGTCGCGGCTTTCGAATCCTCGGTCGAAGCGACGCTGCTGATCGACCCCTTCGGCGACCTGATCGTCGATGCCAATCCCGCCGCCTGCGCCCTGCTCGGCTACGACCGCGCGCTGCTGCGCCAGACCAGGCCGAGCACGCTGCATGCCGGCGAACTTCCGGCGCTGACCGTGTTCACCCAGGCCGTGCTGCACAAGGGCGCCTACTGGACCACGGCGCTCAACCCGCGCCATGCCACCGGGCAAAATCTCCGGCTCGAATATGCCGGCTGCGTCCTGCCCCATGACGGGCGCACGCTGGTCCAGCTCACCCTGACCGATCTCGAAGCACGCCGCCGCCGCAATGTCGATGCCGCCGCTGAAGACCACATGCGCAGCGGCATCTCGACCTGGCAGCGGGTCGAGCGCGTGTTCCAGGACATCGAGCGCGAGAACCAACTGATCCTGCGCGCCGCCGGCGAAGGCATTTACGGCGTCAACGCGGAAGGAAAGACCACCTTCGTGAACCCCGCCGCCGAGCGGATGCTGGGCTGGACTGCCGAGGAGCTGGTCGGCAAGGAAATCCATCCCATCATGCACCACACCCACCATGACGGGCGGCACTATCACAACCATGATTGCCCGATCTACGCGGCGTTCCGCGACGGCGCCGTGCACCAGGTCGATGGCGAGGTATTCTGGCGCAAGGACGGCTCGCCGGCCTGGGTCGAATACACCTCCACGCCGATCCGCGATCGCGGCGTGGTGGTCGGTGCCGTCGTGGTGTTTCGCGACGTCAGCCAGCGCCGCGAGGCCGACGAGAAGCTGCACGCCGCGCTCGCCGAGGTCGATCGCCTGCGCGAACGTCTCGAGCTCGAAAACGCCTATCTCCAGGAAGAAATCCGCATCGAGACCAATCCGCGCGGCATCATCGGTGGCAGCGAGGCGATCCAGACGACGCTGCGCCAGGTCAAGCTGGTGGCGCCGACCAGCGCGGCGGTAATGATCACCGGGGAATCCGGCACCGGCAAGGAGCTGATCGCGCGCGCCATTCACGAGGATTCCACCCGCAGCGACCGGCCGCTGATCCGCGTCAATTGCGCCGCGATCCCGCGCGAATTGTTCGAAAGCGAGTTCTTCGGCCATGTCCGCGGCGCCTTCACCGGCGCGACGCGCGACCGCATCGGCCGCTTCGAGCTCGCCGATGGCGGCACGCTGTTCCTCGACGAGGTCGGCGAGATTCCACTCGAATTGCAAGGCAAGCTGCTGCGCGTGTTGCAGGAGGGCAATTTCGAGCGGGTCGGCCAGGAACGCACCCGCGCGGTCGACGTCCGCGTCATCGCGGCTACCAATCGCGACCTCAAGCAGGAGGTGCAGCGCGGGCGTTTTCGCGAGGATCTCTATTTCCGGCTCAACGTGTTTCCGATCGAGACGGTGCCCTTACGCGAACGGCGCGAGGACATTGCGCTGCTCGCCCAGCATTTTCTGACCCGCGAGAGCAAGGCGCTGAAATCGAATCTGCGCTTGTCGGAAGGCGATGCGCGGCGGCTGACGCGCTATGACTGGCCGGGCAATGTCCGCGAACTGCAGAACGTGATCGAGCGCGCCGCGATCCTGTCGCAGAACGGCCGTTTGCGGATCGATCTGCCCGACCCCTCGGGCACGCAGGCCCCGGTTGGCGCCACGCGGCAGAAGGCTGACGCACGGCCCGCTGTGATGACGTCATCCGAAATGCGCGATCACGAGCGCGCCAACATCCTGGCCGCGCTCGAGGGCTGCGCCGGAAAAGTGTTCGGCCCCGGTGGCGCGGCCGAGATGCTGGATATCAAGCCGACCACGCTGGCCTCGCGGATCAAGGCGCTGGGAATCGCGCCCCGTCCGCGTGCCCTCGGTTAGCGGCGATCACGCCGCCTTGGTCGTCACCTCCGATGCGATCGGCAATCCCTGCTCGATCGGCAGCGACGGATCGCGCGACCATTCGTTCCAGGAGCCGAAATACATCCGCACGTCCTTCACGCCGGCGTTTTTCAGCGCCAGGAACGTGTTCGAGGCGCGCGCGCCCTTGAAGCAGTAGAGATAGACCGGCGTGGAGGGCGAGATGCCGACAGTGGCGCATTCCGCCAAAATCTCGTCCTTGGACTTGAAGCGCGGGCCCTCGGCGGTTGGCTTCATCATGCGATACCATTCCAGCCACACCGCACCGGGGATGCGACCCTTGCGCGGGCAGTAATCCTTCCCGTACGGAGACGAGCTGTCGCCGATCCATTCGTCGACGTCGCGCACGTCGAGAATGGCGACGCCCGGCTTGCCGACCGCCGCCAGCATGGTCTTGGCGTCGATCAGGATATCGCCCGCTTCAGGCACGATTCCGAACGACGCCTTCGCCGGCGCCGGCACATCCTTCGTCACCGGAAGACCTGCGGCCGCCCAGGCATCGAAGCCGCCATGCAGCACCTTGATCTTGGGATAGCCGAGCATGGTGAGCAGGTAGTAGCCGCGGCAGGACTGGCCGAAGCCGGAGTTCATCGACTGCTCGTAGATCACGGCGGTCTCCTTGCCGGACAGGCCCGCGCCGCCAAAGGCGTCGGCGAACTTGGTCTTCAGCTCGGCCATGCCCTCCGGCGTCGAGGTCGCAAGAAACGTGAATATCTCATGCACGTTCACGGCATTGGGAAGGTGCCCGGCGCCATAGGCGTCGGGGTTGCGGGTGTCGATCACGACACAGGGCTCGGTCTTCAAGAGATCGGCAAGTTCGCTGGCAGAGATCAGAACGTCCGTCATTGGCAGCCTCTCCGTTGAGGTTAGATGGTGGGTGGGCTCGTAAAACTCAGGAATCGGCAAGCATCTTGCGCAACTGCTTGGTGGCAGGCGTGACGATCGCGACGAAATAGGCCTCGCGCAGGCGGCGCTGCGCGCGGTGGGACTTGAGGTAGCCGCGCGCGCCACAATGCAGCATCGCCGCATGCGCCGCCGCGACGCTGGCCTCGCCGGCGCGAAGCCTGAGCGCGATCACCTTGCGCCAGTAGGTCTCCTCTTCATTGTAGGGATCGCGCGCCAGCGCCATGGTCTCGGCCTCGAGCTCGGCGGCGAGATCGCGGAAGTGCACCGGCTGTTGCGGCAAATAGCGGTTGATGTGGCCGAGCGGGTTGTCGACCTCGTCCATGATGTTGATGCAGTCCTTGATGAGCCCGAGCGCCATGCCGGCCTGCAGCAGGATGAACCCGGCGCGGATCTTCTTGACGAACGGCGCGGCGGGATCGGCCAGGATCAGCTCGTCCGGCACGAAGGCGTCGCGGAACTGCACGCCATAGGTGCCGGTGCCGTCCATGGCGAGGAACGGCTTGCATGGCGTCAGCGAGATCGCGGGATCGGCGCAGTCGGCCAGGAACATGACAGTGCCCGGCTCGTCCTCGCGCTCGAAGATGGTACCGAAATAATGGTCGGGTCCGAGATTGGAGACCCAGGGCAGCGCGCCGCGCACGATGTAGCCGCCATCGACCTTGCGCCCCTTCAGCTTGAGCTTTTCGATGCCGAAAAAGCTCTTCATCGGATTGGAGAGCCCGGTGCCGCCGAGCACGCGGCCGGTCGAGAACGCATCGCCAAAGCGCTTTGCCAGCTTCATGTTGGTCGAGTTGGCGGCGTACCAGACTAGCGTGTTCTGGCACCACGCCATGAAGGCGGTGCTGCCGCAGACCTCGCCGATCGCCGACATCGCCTGGATGGCACAGCGCAAATCGGCGGGACCTTCGTGGGGCATGTGACTGCCCCAGGCACCGACCTCGCCAAGTTTGCGCAGCACTTCGGCCGGATAGACCGAGCCGTCGTCGATGCCGGCGGCGAGCGGCGCGAGCTGCTCCCGCGCGATTCGCGCCACCTCTCCTGCAATGGACGGTGCGGGCTGATCCAAAACTTCGGTCCGTGATAAAGCCAGTGAACCCATGATCGTCTCCGCACCTTGTCCTGTTGCCGTCAGCTCAGATGCCGACCTCGAGATTGACCGGGCGGGTGAAGGTGTTGGCGACCGGCGACCATTGCTTCACATGGGCCACCAGCGCATTGATCTCGTCCGGCGAGATCCCCTCACATTCCATGTCGACCTTGACGCGGACATCCGTAAATCCAACGGGTTTGTCGGAGACATCGCCGGTGCCCCAGACCGCGGTAATGTTGAGATCGCCCTCGAGCTCGAGCTCGAGCTTGTTGACGATCCAGCCGCGATGCACGGCGTTGGCGTGCAGGCCGACGGCGAGGCAGGACCCGAGCGCGGCGAGCGAGGCTTCGGATGGATTGGGCGCAGTGTCGTCGCCCAGAAGCCCCGGCGGCTCGTCGACGATGTAGGGCGGCAGATTGCGGATATAGTTGGCGTGGCGGAATTTTCCTTCCGCGACCGTCTTGCACTTCAAGGTCTTGATGACCTTCGGATTGGCCTTGCCGTTGGCGATCAGTTGCTCGAGGCCATTCTTGTCGATGGGTGCGAGGCAACCCGTCAGCACTGTCTTCTGAACGACGGCAGTCATCATCTTCTCCCTGGCAGAAGTGGAAATCGGTAGGATACCGAACGGTCTGTTTCCTTGCATGGAGCGTGCCAGACCAGGCCAAAATCAAAAGGCGAAGCATTGGAGCCGCTTAGCGAACGCTGCCTGCGGATTGATCAGCCGCCGTTTGCTCAAAGGCGATGCAGACCGGCTTTCCCGTGCGAATCTTTTCAGCGCGGACAGATGCGGCTTGCTGATGCAGCGCGGCTGCGATTAAGTTGCATCCATGGTCAAGCCCTTACCCAAGAAGACGTCGAAGAAGATGTCTCATTTGCCGCACGGCGGCACCAGCGAAGACGAGTCCGCGCGCGGGCGCCTGCTCAACGCGGCGACGCATCTGTTCTGCAAGAACGGCATCAATGCCACCGGGATCGACGCGATCATCGCGGAAGCCGGCACCGCGAAGACCACGCTCTATAAATTGTTCGGCTCCAAGACCAATCTCGTCAACGCGGTGCTGGAGAGCGAAGGCAAGCAGTGGCGCGAATGGTTCATCGGCGCCATGGAAGAAGGCGGCGGCGACGCGCAAGCCAAACTCACGCGCATCTTCCCGGCCCTGAAGAGCTGGTTCGCGGAAGAACGCTTCTACGGCTGCCCCTTCATCAACGCGGTCGGCGAGCACGACAAGGACGCCAAGCAATTCCGCAACATCGCGCTGAAGCACAAGAAGATCGTGCTCGGCCATATCGAGAAGCTCGCCGGCGAGCTCGGATCGAACGAGCCCGTCGTGCTCGCGCACCAGCTCGGCCTGTTGATCGACGGCGCGATCGTCGCGGCGATGGTGTCGCGCGATCCGGGTGTGGCGGATACGGCGGCGCTGACGGCAGGTCCCCTGCTCAGCCAGTCCAAGGCAAAGAAGACGCGCGCGGCGGATCAGCTCGAGGCGGTGTGATCGCTCCCATCCCGTAGCCCGCATGAGCGCAGCGAGATGCGGGACGACCGTCCCCGGATGTCGCGTCGCTCATCCGGGCTACAGCACTCGCAGCCGCTCGCGCGGTAACGCAGCAATGAACCGCCTGATCGCCCCCAGCACCGGTCCCTGATCGCCTGCAAAGAACCAGTGATCATGGCCGTCGAGCTCGACGAATTGCGCACCTTTGATCCGGCTCGCGAGATCGCGGCCGGCCGCAATCCGTACGGCCTTGTCGTCCCGACGATGCAGCACCAATGTCGGCATGGCAATCTGCGGCAAAAGCTGCCGCACGTCGGCGTCGCGAAACGCCTCGAGCACGGCCGAGATGCCGCCGGGACTGGAGGCCGCGCGCAATAGCCCCGCCCACCAGGCGCGGGCCTGGGGATCGCCGGCAAGGCTGGGCGCGAAGGTTTCAATCTCTACCGGTCCTCCCCATTGCGCAATGAGGTGCTTGCTCCAGGCGTCGTACTGGCTGGCGCGCAACGCGTGCGGATAGTCCTGCGACCAGCAGCCCTTGGCCAATGCACCGAACAGAATGAGTCCGGCCACGAGTCGCGGCTCGTCGACCGCAAATTTGATGCAGGCCGGCCCGCACTCGGATGCGCCGAACAGCACGACACGGCGCGAATCCGTCGCCCGCAACACGGTACCGATATCCTCCGCAGTGAGGTCGATACCGGGCGCAGATCCAACCCGGTCGGACAACCCGATGCCGCGACGATCAAACACGATCAGCCGCCCCAGCTTCATCAGTGAGGCCAGAAACCTCCGGCTCGCGGGATGCTCCCAGGCGCGTTCCACATGCGACACGAAGCCCGGCATGACCAGGATGTCGACCGGACCGCTGCCATAGGTCTGATACGCCAGATGCACGCCGGCGCCCTTGACATAGCGCGTCGCTGGAATCGCATGTGCCGCCGCAGGACTCATTAGCGCCTCGGTCTCGGCTTCGGGCGCAACACCAAGCTCGTCACGCAGCCGCTGCGTCAGTGCCGCGTGGTGCCGCTCTGCCGCGCTGCGGTCGCCCGCCAGCAGCAGGCTGCGGATCAGATGCCGGCCGTAGACCTCGCTCAAAGGATCGAGCTCGGCCAGACGGGTCGCATGTGCGGTCGCGGCAAAGTAGTCTCCGGCAGCAGTCTTGTCCTGCACCAGACGCTCCAGCGCGTGAACGAGACGCCCGCGCAGCGCCTCGCGGCGAAAGAACGCCCAGTCGTCGAATTCCGGACAGTCCTCCGGCGAGAAGCCTGCGAGGAAATCTCCCCGATAAATCTGGCAGGCCTCGTCAAAGTCACCGCGATCGCAGGCGCTCTCGAACAGATGTGCATCGACTTGCAGCGCGACTGCCGGAGACCACCGCAGACTGGTCCGATCGGTCTCGAACACCTGCTGACCGAGCGTCAGCTCGATGCGGTGAAGCAGCCGCCGCAATCGCGCAAGGCCGGTCTCGCGGTCGGCCTCCGGCCACAGCAGCGTGGCCACCACGTCGCGGGCCGCAGCGCACTTGGCTTCCGCGAGATAGACCAGCAGCGCGAGGCCCTTGCGCAGGGCCAACTTGATCGGGCGGCCGTCGGCGTGGACCTCCGGGAACCCGAACGTCCCCAGCGAAAAAACCGTCATGAAAGTCCTCCCTCCCCTCGCGGCGCCCCCGGGGGACGCACAGGGGACGGTCCAGCGATAGCAGTCGGGGCAGATCGAGCCTGCTCGCCGGCGAGCAACTCAGGCTCCTGCATGCGGCACGGCTGCATCAGGCACAATAGGAAAAAACATGATCTCGCGCCTCCTGATCCTGCTCTACGCCATCGTGAGCTACGTCATCTTCACGGTCTCATTTCTCTATGCGCTCGGTTTCGTCGGCAATTATGTCGTGCCCAAGTCGATTGATAAGTCGATCGACATGCCGATCGGCGTCGGCAGCCCGACGGACCTGAGCGTGGCCATCGTCGTCAACCTGCTGCTGATGAGCCTGTTTGCAATCCAGCACAGCGTCATGGCGCGCCCGGGCTTCAAGCGATGGCTGGTCAAATTCCTCCCCGCAGCCTGCCAGCGCAGCACCTATGTGCTGCTCTCCAGCCTGATCTTGCTGCTGCTGTTTTGGCAGTGGCGTCCGATCCCGACGCCGGTCTGGCAAACGAGCGGAATAGCGGCCTGGTTGCTGATCGGCGTACATTGGCTCGGCTGGCTGATCGCGTTCGCCTCGACCCACATGCTCGATCATTTCGATCTGTTCGGCCTGCGCCAGGCCTTCGTTGCGTTCCGCGGGAGCGCGATACCAGGTCAATCGTTCAGGACGCCGCTGCTCTACAAGATCGTGCGGCATCCCATCATGCTCGGCTTCCTGCTCGCGTTCTGGGCCACGCCCGAGATGACCATTGGCCACCTTCTGTTTGCGCTCGCAAACACCGCCTACATCCTGGCCGCGCTTCAGTTCGAGGAGCGCGACCTGATCGCCGAATTCGGCGCGACCTATCAGGACTATCGCCGACGCGTTCCCATGCTGCTGCCGCGTCCTTTCGGAGCGCCCCGATGAAAGCGATTCTGTGCACATCGTTCACCGGACCCGGCGATTTGCGCCTCGGCGAGATCGACGAGCCGAAGCCGGCCGGCGACGAGATCCTGATCGACGTCCACGCGGCTTCAGTCAGTTTCATGGACCAGTTGGTGGTCTCGGGGCTCTATCAGATGCGGCCGCCGACGCCCTTCGTGCCTGGCACGGAAGCATCCGGTGTCGTCGTCGCGGTCGGCGACGAGGTCACGGGATTCGCGCCTGGCGACCGCGTGGCGTGCAGCGCCTGGACCGGCGGCTACGCCGAGCGGATGATAGCGAAGGACTCAAAGTGCGTGCGTCTGCCTGAAGGCGTCGCGTTCGAAGCCGCGGCGACGGTCCTGCATAATTACGGCACGGCCTATTATGCGCTGGTCGAACGGGCCCGGGCGCAGCGCGGCGAAACGCTGTTCGTCACCGGTGCTGCTGGCGGAGTTGGCCTTGCCGCCGTCGACCTCGGCCGCCATCTGGGACTGCGTGTCGTCGCCGGTGTCGGCTCCGACGACAAGGCAGCCCTGGTCCAGAGTTACGGCGCCAGCGAAGTCGTCAACTATCGCAGCGAAGATCTGCGCGGCCGGATCAAGGCGATCACGGCAGACGGCATCGATATCGGCTTCGACACTGTCGGTGGCGCGATATTCGAGCAGATGGCCCGCTCGATGAAGTGGGGCGGACGGCTGATGCCCATCGGCTTCACCAGCGGCGAGATTCCCCAGCTCCCGATGAACCTTCCGCTGCTGAAGAACTATTCCATCCTCGGAGTCTTCGTCGGCGCCTGGGCGGAGAAATTTCCCGCGGACGCCGCGCGTATGAATGCCACGCTGATGCAATTGCTGGCCGGCGGAAAAATCCGCCCGCATATCGATCGCGTCCTCCCTTTGGAGGAGGCCGGCGAAGCCATGCGTGCCGTGGCCAACCGAACGGTTCAGGGGCGAATTGTCCTCAAGATCAGGTAAAGTGCACGGGGAAGAGAGAACAAAACCGATGACACAGATCATCATCGACAAACGCTTTTGCGGTCCTCCCAACTCCGGCAACGGCGGCTATGTCTGTGGGCGGCTGGCCCGCCACATCCCGGGGGCTGCGGAGGTGACGCTGCGCGCACCGCCGCCGCTGGACACGCCGCTTGATGCGGTCGCGACGAACGACGGCACATGGGAGCTTCGCGACGGCGACAAGGTCGTGGCCACCGGGCGGCCGGCAAATGTCGAGGTCAAGCGGCTGGAGACAGCCAGCTTCGAGGACGCCTGCGCCGCCGAGCTATTGACGCCCGTGAAGCCGCACGAGCATCCCCTGCCGACATGTTTCGTGTGCGGTCCCGCAAGGGCAAAAGGCGACGGCCTGCGCATTTTCGCCGGCTCGCTCCGTGGTCACAATGCCGTTCTCGCGGCGAGCTGGACCCCGGACAAGAATCTCGCCGCCGAGAACGGCCTGATCGCCCCCGAATTTCTCTGGTCGGCGCTCGACTGCCCCACCGGTTTTGCCTGCAATTGCGATCAGCAGACCGGCGGCTTCGACCGGACGCCGCTACTGCTGGGCCGCATGTCAGCCCGAATCGAAGCCCGCCCCCGCCCCGGCGACCGCTGCATCATCACGGCGTGGCCGATCGCCCGCGACGGCCGGAAACGCACCGCCGAGGCTGCGGTGCATGATGAGGACGGGAGGCGGCTGGCGGTCGCGAAGGCGACATGGATTGCGGTCGACCGCGACGTGCAGCTCGGGCGTGGATGACGGTCTCGTAGGGTGGGCAAAGGCGCACAGCGCCGTGCCCACCTTTCTGTCTCAGCGCTATTGATGGACATGGTGGGCACGCTTCGCTTTGCCCACCCTACGAGACCTACGCGCTAGGAGACCTACACGCCCTGCTCGAGCATCCCCTGCAATCGCACCAGCTCCGCCTCGATATCCCGCTCGACATCTGCGGCCCGCATCTCGATCACCCGATAATCCCTCGCCTCGAGCCATGCCCGCCTTGCCGCGCGATCAGCCGCGATCGTCTCGCCCTCACCCGCATTCACCAGCTCGATCGCGATCCGGTGCGGGAACGAGACGAAGTCGGGGATATGCCGCCCCACAGGGGTCTGGCGCTTGAACCCGCCTGCGAAACGGCGGTCGCGTGTGAGCGCCTGCCACAGCAGGCGCTCGGCGTCGGTCGGGTTGCGGCGGAGCAGGCGGGCGAGGCCGCGCACGGTGGAGCCGCTGTCGGGCACCCCGCCGCCCTGCCCGTGCTCGGCCAAAAGCGCGCGCAGCCGCGTGGCCTGCTCGCCGTCGAGCACGCCGCCCTTGGCCGGGCCCTTGCGTCCCTCGGCAATGGCCATCACCACCCCGTGCAGGGTGTGCATGTCCTGCTTGGTCGGCTCCATCCGAGTGAAGATGTTGCGCAGGTTCACCAGCATGGTGTCGCGCTTCTCGGCCGGGCGCAAAAATTCGACCCGGTCGAGCTCGCGGATCAAATTGTCGAAGAAGGCCTGCATCTGGTGCTGCGAGGCGCGCTCGGAGCGCTCCGGCATCGCGTGCGGCAGCTGGCCGGAGGTCGCCCGCTTGAACCATTCGTAGCCGACCAGGAGCACAGCCTGGGCGAGGTTGAGCGAGGCAAAGCCCGGATTGACCGGGAAGGTAATGATGCGGTTGGCGAGCCCGACCTCCTCATTGGTCAGGCCCCAGCGCTCCCGGCCGAACAGGATACCGGCCTTTCCGCCGGCGGCGACGTGCCCGGAAATCTCACTAGCTGCGGCTTCCGGCCCCACCACCGGCTTGGCCTGGTCGTGGGGGCGCGCGGTGGTGGCGAACAGCAAGTCGAGGTCGGCGACGGCCTCACCGACCGTGTCGAACAATTCGACCTTGTCCAGAATATAGTCGGCCCCGGCCGCGGCGCGCTGGGCGGCGATGTTCGGCCAGCCGTCGCGCGGATTGACGATGCGCAATCGGCTCAGTGCGAAGTTACCCATGGCGCGCGCGGCCATGCCGATGTTTTCGCCCAGCTGCGGCTCGACCAGGATGACGATGGGACCGTCGAGGGAAAGGCCCGCCTTGCTCTTGTCAGTCCCCGACATCTCGCTTCGCTTTCACACTGGTTCTCAAGGCCTTGGACAGGCCCTCTTGATGAAATGATTCAAGGCCGGTCCTGACCTGGTCTCGACCCGGTCTTGACCTGCTCTCGGGCCGGCTGCCCGTTCGCCTGTCGTTTGCCTGTCCTGACAAAATTCTCAAGGGAAATAACGGGTTGGATTCGACTTTTGAATCTCGCCTGAAACTTCAGCCCTGCCCTCGCGACGGGGCTCCTCGAACCCCCATCTGCGGGGGCTGGATGAGCTAAAAGTGCATAATCCCTTGGCTTTCGCCCGCTGCTATCAGGTGCTAAGAGGCGGCGGATATTCCCGTGGCGCGCCAAAGCGCCGTTCCCAAGAGGCTTCCCCGATCATGGCAAAAATCAAGGTGTCCAACCCCGTCGTCGAACTCGATGGCGACGAGATGACCCGGATCATCTGGCAGTACATCAAGGACAAGCTGATTAACCCATTCCTGGATGTCGAGCTGCTCTATTTCGACCTGGGGATGGAGTACCGTGACGAGACCAACGATCAGGTGACGATCGACGCCGCCGAGGCCATCAAGAAGGTCGGCGTCGGCGTCAAGTGCGCCACGATCACCCCGGACGAGGCCCGGGTGAAGGAATTCAACCTCAAGCAGATGTGGAAGTCGCCGAACGGCACCATCCGCAACATCCTCGGCGGCGTGATCTTCCGCGAGCCGATCATCTGCAAGAACGTGCCGCGCCTCGTTCCGGGCTGGAGCAAGCCGATCATCATCGGTCGCCACGCCTATGGCGACCAGTACCGCGCCACCGACATCAAGTTCCCGGGCAAGGGCACGCTGTCGATGAAGTTCGTCGGCGAGGACGGCACCGTGATCGAGCGGGAAGTGTTCAAGGCGCCCGGCGCCGGCGTCGCCATGCAGATGTACAATCTCGACGATTCCATCATCGACTTCGCCCGCGCCTCGCTCAATTACGGCCTGCTGCGCAACTACCCGGTCTATCTCTCGACCAAGAACACCATCCTCAAGGTCTATGACGGCCGCTTCAAGGACATCTTCCAGGACATCTACGACCGCGAGTTCAAGAAGGAATTCGAGGCCAAGGGCCTGACCTACGAGCACCGCCTGATCGACGACATGGTGGCCTCGGCGCTGAAATGGTCCGGCGGCTATGTCTGGGCCTGCAAGAACTACGACGGCGACGTGCAGTCCGACACCGTGGCACAGGGCTACGGCTCGCTCGGGCTGATGACCTCGGTCCTCCTCACCCCCGACGGCAAGACGGTGGAAGCCGAGGCCGCCCACGGCACGGTGACCCGCCACTACCGCGAGCACCAGAAGGGCAAGGAGACCTCGACCAACTCGATCGCGTCGATCTTCGCCTGGACCCGCGGCCTGTCGCACCGCGCCAAGCTCGACAACAATGCCGAGCTCGCCAAGTTCGCGAACACCCTGGAGAAGGTCTGCGTCGACACAGTCGAGGAAGGCTACATGACCAAGGACCTCGCGCTCCTGGTCGGCGCCGACCAGCGCTGGCTCTCGACCACCGGCTTCCTCGACAAGGTCGCCGAGAACCTCGGGAAGGCGCTGGCGGCGTAAGCTGCCTCCACCCCGTCATTGCGAGCGAAGCGAAGCAATCCTGATCTTCCCCCAAAAAAGTGGACATGGATCAAGCCGATTTTAGCTCCATCTCGACCGGGCTGA
>NZ_JBVVPQ010000062.1:0-40799 GCF_055811695.1 Bradyrhizobium sp. MI1.3
CCCGCCCCCCACCCCCCCCCCGGCGGGGTCGTCCCCCCCCCCCCCCCCCCCCGCCCCCCGGCCGGCCGCCCCCCCCCCCCCCCGGAAACGAAGCCTCACTCCTTGGTTCGCACTGGCGTTCCGTCCGCCCCACGGGCCGCCTGCGACAATCCGAGTCCGCCGCGGACATAAAGACGCGACAATTGCGAGGCTTGTCGATTGCCCCTGCCCTGCTTCCCCTCCCCGGAGTTCCCATGTCCTCTGCCGATAGGCCGGCGACACGCCTTGCGACCAGGCTTGCCTTTCTCGTCGCGGGCTTCGGCATCGCGTGCTGGGCACCGCTGGTGCCGTTCGCGAAGGCGCGGCTCGCCGTCGACGACGGCATCCTCGGACTGCTCCTGCTCAGCCTCGGCATCGGCTCGGTCGTCGCGATGGTTCTGACCGGCGTGCTGAGCGCGCGCTATGGCAGCAAGCCGATCATCATTGCGGGCGGGCTCGGTCTTGCCCTGGTCCTGCCTCTGCTGACAATCGCGAGCTCGTCCATGACGCTCGCGCTGGCACTCTTCGCATTTGGCGCCGCGCTCGGCTCCGTCGACGTCGCCATGAACATCCACGCGGTTGAGGTGGAGCGCGCCGCAGGACGTCCGCTGATGTCCGGCTTCCACGCGCTGTTCAGCATCGGCGGCTTCGCCGGGGCCGCGCTGATGACCGCACTACTCTCGCTGCAACTCGGCGCGCTCGCTTGCACGCTGATCTGCTCCGTCCTGATGCTGATCGCGATGCTGGCGGCGTGGCCGCGGCTGCTTCGCTCTGTGCAGGTACAGGAGGGGCCGTTGTTCGTGCTGCCGCATGGCGCCGTGCTCCTGCTCGCGCTGCTTTGCGCCATCACCTTCCTGGTCGAAGGCGCGATGCTCGATTGGGGCGCCTTGCTCGTCATCGGCGCGGGTCTCGTTTCCGAAGCGCAAGGCGGGATCGGCTACATCGTGTTCTCGGTAGCCATGACGATCGGGCGGCTCGGCGGCGACGCAGTCGTCGCACGCGTCGGAGACCGCACGACATTGTTCTGGGGCAGCCTGATTGCGATCGCGGGTTTCGTGGTCCTGCTCACGGCTCCCGTCGTGGCGGTCGCCATAGCCGGCTTCCTGCTGATCGGCCTCGGCGCATCGAACGTCGTACCGGTGCTGTTCCGCCGGGCGGCGAGGCAGACGGTGATGCCCACGGGGCTCGCCGTTGCGGCGATCACGACCGCCGGCTATGCTGGCGTTCTCGTCGGCCCCGCCGGTGTCGGCTTCGTCGCACGCTTTGGCGGATTGCCGATGGCGTTCTGGCTCCTGGCCGCGCTGATGGGCCTCGTCACGCTGACGGCGCGCATGGTTACGCGCGCCGACGGCTGAGCGGCCTCACAAATTGCTCAGCCCGATCGATTTGATCAGGGGCGCGAGGCTTGCGGATGTGGCCTCGACGATGCGCTGGAATTTGTCCGGACTTGAATCGTTGTCCGGCTCCATGCCCTGGGCGCGATAGCTCGCCAGAAGCGCCGGTTCGGCCATGGCGAGCCGCGTCGCCTGCGCGATTCGGTCGATGATCGCATCGTCGGTGTCCTTGGGCGCGAACAGACCGAACCATCCCTCATACCGGATGCCGGGCATGCCGGATTCGACGGCGGTCGGGATCTCCGGCGCGCCGCTCAGCCGCGTTTCGGTGGTGACCGCGAGCAGCCTGACTTTCCCCGCTTGAGTCAGCTGCTGCAATTGAACGGACATGACGGCAATGACGAGCGATATCTGGCCGCTGACGAGGTCGTTGGTCGCTTGCGCGATGCCCCGATAGGGCACGTGGACGATGTCCAGCGCGCCGGCCTGCTGCTTGAAGGATTCGCCGACCAGATGGTTTCCGGTGGCGATCCCCGGCGTGCCATAGGACAGCTTTCCCGGATTGGCTTTCGCATAGGCGATCAACTCGCGCAGGTTTGCGGCGGGCACCGAAGGATTGACGGCGAAAACCAGCGCGCTGTTGATCAGCCGGTAGATGGCGCGGAAATCGCCAACCGAATATCCGGGATTCGCCGACGTCATGGGAATGATGACCTGCGTGCTGCCGTTACCGAGCAGCAGCGAATAGCCGTCGGGCTCCTCGCGTGCGACCGCCGCGGTCCCGATGGCGCCGCCCGCACCGCCGATATATTCGACGAAGGTCGGCCCGAGCAGCGACGGCATCCTGTCAACCCAGGGGCGCGCGATCTGGTCACCCGATCCACCGGGTCCGTAGGGAATCACCAGGCGAATGGGACGAGACGGATAGTCGGCGGCTTGTCCGCTGCGGGGAAGCGCGGCGAGCGCCGCTGCGCTTGTCAACGCGTGCACGAATTGTCGCCGCGTGAAAGAGGCCATGCTGGAAATTCCGGAAGTCGGCAGTCGATGTGGTGGCGGGACCGGCTCCCGGACGATGCCATCGCAGCAATCCGGCATCACAGTCAATGCTCCATCCGGGCGAGCCTCGGCGTCATCGCATTGTCACATCGGCCTAACTCTTTACTTTCCAAGCACAATTTCGCGAGCGAGCCGACCCAAGCCGTCCACGCAGGGCTGCCAGCCCTGCCCACTGCTTTCGGCCAGTTTACTGTACGCCTCGTTCTGGTAGACCAAAAAGTAATACCTTTTGACTCCCTTCGAGGGGGCGATGGCGCGTGCCAGATCGTAGCGAAGACTCGGCCATTTCCTTTGGGCCATTTCGACTGTTTCCGAAGTCCCGGCTCTTGGAGAAGGAGGGGGCGCCGCTTCATGTCGGCGGCCGCGCGCTCGACATTCTCATCTTCCTTGCCGGACGCCCCGGAGAAGTCGTCGACAAGAGAGAGCTGGTCAAGCGCATCTGGGCCGGCGTCAATGTCGACGAGGGCAGTCTGCGCTTCCATGTCGCGGCGCTGCGCAAAGCGCTCGGCGATACCGGCAAGTCGGCCCGTTACGTCGTTAACGTGCCGGGCCGCGGCTATTGCTTTGTCGCCTCGTTCGCTCAAGCAGCTGCGCCAGCCGCCCCGCTCGCGGCCGAAACCGCCCCTCCCCGCTCCCTGCCCGCTCAGCTAACCAGGATGGTCGGCCGGGAAGATGTCATCGAGAAGATCTCGAACGGACTTTCCCTCTATCGCTTCATGACGGTCGTCGGCCCGGGCGGCATCGGCAAGACCTCGGTCGCCGTCACCGTCGGGCATCGCCGCTCCCAGGATTTCGGCGGGCGAGTCTTCTTTGTCGATTTCGGTCCGCTGAGGGATGCCAGTCACATCGCGACCACCATTGCTTCGGCGCTCGGACTGACCATCAGCGCGGAAGATCCGACGCCGGCCCTTCTGACTTTCCTCAAGATCGGCCCGGCCCTGCTGATCTTCGACAGTTGCGAACATGTGCTGGATCAATTGGCGCCTCTCGTCGAGCACATCGTTCGCGAAGCACCGCAGCTTCGTGTTCTCGCAACCAGCCGCGAGTCGTTCCGGAGCGAAGGCGAGCGGATTTTCCGGCTGTTCCCACTGGATTGTCCGCCCGAGCGCGAAGGGCTTGCTGTCGACGAGGTTCTTGCCTATCCCGCGGCTCAACTCTTTGTGGACCGCATTGCGCAGAGCTCGGGACCGTTTCAGCTCAGCGCAGAAGAGGCGCCCCTCGTCGCGAGCATCTGCCGGCGCCTCGACGGCATCGCGCTGGCTATCGAGCTCGCGGCGGGCCGCGTCAATGCTTACGGCATCGCCGGCACGGCATCCCTGCTCGACAGCCGCTTTTCGCTGCAATGGCGCGGCCGGCGCACCGCCGTGCCGCGGCACCAGACGCTCGCTGCGGCGCTCGACTGGAGCTACGACCTTCTGCCTCCCGTGGAGAGCGCCACGCTGCGACGCTTGTCGGTCTTTGCCGGGCCTTTCGCGCCGGAGGCGGCGGCAGCGGTCGCGTCCGGTGACGGCCTCAACGCATCCGAGACCCTCGAAGCAATCGACAGCCTGGTGACCAAGTCGCTGATCTCGCCGTCCGGCTCGCGGACGCTGCGCTATCGGCTGCTCGACACCACGCGCACCTATGCATACGGAAAACTCAACGAGCTCGGCGAAGCCAGGCAGTTCGCGCGGCGTCATGCCGAGCATTTTCGCGATTTATTCCAGCGCGCGGAGGCGGATATTTCGACGCCGCTGCCCGAATGGCTGAGCATCTATGGCGCGGAGCTGGACAATGTGCGCGCGGCGTTGGACTGGGCCTTCGGGCCCGACGGCGAGGCGACACTCGGCATCGCGCTGACGGCGGCCGCGATCACGCTGTGGGTACGTCTTTCACTGTTCGCGGAATGCCGTGAGCGCAGCAGAACGGCACTCGCAGCGCTCGGAGACACCGCCGACGATGACCGCATCCGCATGCAGCTCCTGTCGGCACTCGGCTGGTCGCTGATGTATGGCGAGGGCCGCGCGCGCGAGGCGCGGCCGATCCTCGAGACGACCCTCGAGCTGGCTGACAGGCTCGACGACAAGGATTTCCGGCTGCGCGCGCTCTGGGGCTTGTGCATCGACCAGTTCAACAACGGACAGTTCGGCAAGGCCCGTGCGCTCGCCGATCGCTTTGCGAACGCAGCGGCGAACTCGTCCGACAGGACCGACGTCATGCTGGGCGACCGGCTAATGGCCGTGGCGCTGCACTATCTCGGGGATCAGAACGAGGCTCGGCTGCGCATCGACCGGGTCAATGCATCGCTGCATGTGTTGGCGGAGAAGCCGAAGATCTTCCCGCTCGATCTGAGAATCTCGACCCAATATTTTCGAGCTCGCATCCTGTGGCTTCAGGGCCTGGCCGATCAGGCTCAGGCCCTCACCGCCAGGAACATCGAGGAAGGCCGCGCCAATGGCCACGCGCTGACCTTCTGCAGCGTACTCGGACAAGCCGCCTGTCCGATCGCCTTCTGGTCCGGCGATTTCGACGCCGCGCAGCGTCACGGCGCCGAGCTGCTCGAACACACCGAGCGCCACGCGATCCGGCTGTGGGGCCTGTGGGCTAGGGCCTTCAACGCCGCTGTCATGGTCAAACGCGGCGACTCGACCGGCCTTCCGCTGCTGCGCGAGGAGCTCAATCGCGCCGGCGATGCGCGCTTCCTGCCGCGTTTTCTGCCCCTGCTCGGCGAGCTCGCCGCGTGTTCCGGAGAGGCCGACCAGGTCGATCGCGGCCTCGACGTGATCGAGGATGTCCTGACCCGCTGCAACGACCGGCAGGAGCTCTGGTATCTGCCGGAGCTGATCCGCATCAAGGGAGAGTTGATGCTCAGGAGCACCCGGCATTCAGGAGACGCCGAGCCGCGCTTTCGCGAGGCCATGGACATTGCCGGCCAGCAAGGCGCGCGCTTCTGGGAGCTGCGAAGCGCGGTCAGCCTGGCGCGGTACATGATCGGCGCTGGCCAGACCAAGGAGGCCTTGGCAATTCTGGAACGCGCATGCCGGCCGTTCACCGAAGGTGCCGGCATCGCCGAAATCCGCAGCGCCCACGATTTGATCGAGCAGCTCCGAGCTTGACGAGTCGGCTGGCCGGCGCCGATTCATCCGGCGCGCGGAATGAATCCGGGCACGCCGGTCTCGACGACCGTGTTGAACCTGATGTTTGTCGTGATCTCGTCCCTCATCTCTCGCATGGCGTCTTTGGGCAAAGCCGAAATATCGAAGTTCTCCTGGATGCGCCGGGGATTGGTCGAAGTCGTCAGGAAAGCGGTGCCGCGCTGGACGGCCCACGCCAGCGCAATTTGGGCCGGTGTCTTGTGCAAACGCTCCGCGATGGCAGTGATCACCGGATCGGCCAGGACGTTCGGCTTCATCGCGTGCCCCAGCGCTGCAAACGCCTGCAAGACGATCCCGTGCTCTCGACAGAAGTCGAGCAGGTCCCACTCGGGAAGATACGGATGCGATTCGACTTGCACCATGGCGGGCCTGATCCGCGCGACCGAAACGATCTCGCGCAGCTTGTCCAGGGTGATGTCCGACAGACCGATCGACTTGCAGTGCCCCTCGTCGACCAGGCGCTCCAGCGCCCCCCACGTCTCCGCCAGCGTAACCCCTGAATCATAGATGACCCGACCGTGCTCATCTCTCGGATCCTGTTCGTCGCCGGGTTGAAAGGCAAAGGGCGTATGGATGATGTAGCAATCGATCTCGTCGACTTGCAGCCGCCGGCGACTGGCGTCGAAGGCAGGCCTGACCCGTTCCGGTCGATGATTGGTGTTCCATAGCTTCGTCGTAACGAACAGGTCCTTGCGCTGAAGCGTTCCCTCCTTGAACGTCTCCTGCAGCGCATCGCCGACCGCTTCCTCGTTGCGATAGCGCTCCGCGCAATCAAGGTGTCGAAATCCGGCCTCCAATGCAGCCTTGGTGGCCTGCCTGGTCACGAGCGGATCCGGAATGAGCGTGCCAAATCCCACCGCGGGAATCGTCCCGGATTGATGAGTTGGAATCCTCGTATAACGAAGCGTATCTGACGAAGTCATGCTCATACTCCTTTGTTTGTCCTCGGCTCCCTCAAAAGCGAGGGACGAGGTATTCGATGCGATGTCATTCCACGGCTCCAGGCGTTAACCGGTCGGCCGCGGCTTACGGAGAAAAAACACGAGCGGAATCACGACGAGCATGGCGAGCATCAGGATCTCGAACTGGTCGATGACCGCGACGGTCGCCGCCTGACGCGTGACCATGCCGTTGAGGGCGGCAAGGCTTGGCTTCGCGATCGGCCCCCCGACGAATGCAGCGACTCGGTAGGGCGTGAGGTTCTTTGCGAGTGCGACGTGCACAGCCTGCGTGTTGGCGTAGAAGAAGAGCTGGACCACCGCGATGCCGATGGTGCTGCCATAGAGGCGCGACAGGTTGATCAGCGCGCTGCCTTCCGGGCGGAGCTTCGGATCGAGCGTGCCGAACGCGGCCCTGGCGAGCGCGGGCAGCAACATGCCGAGGCCCGCTCCCTGGAGCAGGCCGGCCTCGACCACCGGCCGCCAATCCATCGCCGGTGAATAGCCAAGCATCAGCCAGTTGGCATAGACCACCAGCGTCATTCCACCCACGAGGAACGGCCGGTAGTCGATCTGCGCCGGGACCAGGCTCGTCAGCACCAGCGCTCCCACCAGCGCGACGCCGCGCGGAACGGTCATGTATCCGGTGGTGTCAACGGGGTAGTTGAGCAATTCCTCCAGCATCGGGGACGTCAGGGCCAAGGTCGGCAGCAGCACGAAGCCAACCGCGAAGGAGATGACCGTCGAGAGCACGAGATTGCGGTCCCTGAACAGCGCCGTGCGGAGAAAGTGCTCCTTTGTCGTCATGACGTGCACGACGAAGAGATAGAAGCCGAGCACGGAGGCGCCCGCCTCGATCCAGATTTCCGTCGAGGCAAACCATTCGAGGCGCTCCCCGCGGTCGAGCAACATCTGCAACCCTATCATGCCGACGGAGAACGTCGTCAGGCCGAAGAAGTCGAAGGGCTGGCTCCGCTCCGCCCGCTTCTCGCCGAGCAGCTGAGCCATCGTCAGGAAAATGAAGCCCGTCATCGGCAGGCTGAAATAGAAGATCGCGGGCCAGCCGTAATATTCGCTGAGCCAGCCGCCAATGGCCGGGCCGCTGCTGATGCCGAGCAGGGAGCAGACGGTCCAGGCCAAGTTCATGCGCGCATGTCGCGCCGGCGGTGTCGCCTCGAGCAGGATCGCCAGCGAGAGCGGCGCCAGCGGTCCGCTCGCCGCGCCCTGGAGGATTCGCGCCAGCACGAAGTGGATCGACGTCGTCGCCAGCGTGTCGAGGGCGAGACCCAACACGAAGATCGTGACAGCGGCCTGATAGACCACTTTCCGGCCGTAGCGTCCCGCCAGCCATTGCGTGATCGACATGGTCACGGCGCTCGCCGCGATATAGGAGGAAAACACCCAGCCGACCTCGTCATTCGCCATCGAGAGCGTCGCTTGAATATGGGGTAGCGCCGCGTTCGGTATCGAAATGTTGACGGCCTGCATGTAGGTCGCCATGAGTGCGGCCGCGGCGATCGCGTGATGACCGCCGGGCGCCGTGGTCGATGGAAGGGGCGTACTCATTTGCCCTCCGTTGCAGGCGCCGGTTGGAGCAGATGCGGCCAGCTGCGGCGATGGCCTGTATCGACCCGCGCCGTCACGCTGATGCCCGAGAACAATGGCCGGTTCGGATCGAGATCGTCGAGTTCCAGGCGCACCGGCAATCGCTGCACGACCTTGACCCAGTTTCCCGTCGCATTCTCGGGCGGCAGGAGCGAGAAGTCAGAGCCGGTCCCCGGACTCATGCTGACGATGTGCGCCTTGAACTTGCGATCCGGATAGGCATCGACGTCGATCGTCGCCTCCTGGCCCGGGCGCATGTGGGTCAAGCCGGTCTCGCGGAAATTCGCCTCGACCCAGACGTGCCGGCTCGACAGCAGCGAGAACGTCGTTGCCCCGGCATTGACGAAGCCGCCGATCTGGAGATCGTCCACCTTGGTCACGATGCCGTCGTCCGGCGCCGTCACGGTGGCGTAGGAGAGATCCAGCCGCGCACGGTCGAGCTGTGCCCTGGCCGCGCGAACGGTCGGATGACGGTCGACATCGATATCGGCATCGCCGTTGAGGGCAACGATCGTGTTGGCGATCTGCTGTTCGATCGACGCCATGCGGTGGCGAGCGACCTTCATGTCCGTCTCGGCCCGCTCATACACCGCGCGTGGCGTGAAGTCGGAGGCAACCAGCATCTTCTTGCGATCGAACTCGCGCTCGTCGAAGGTAGCCGTCTCTTTGGCCGACTGCAGCTCCGCCTGCTGCTGACGATGGGTCGCCTTGAGGGACTCGATCTGGAGCCGCGCACTTCCGAGGCGCGCCTCGGCCTGGTCGACGGCAATTTGATAAGGCTCCGGGTCGATGCGAAACAGCACCTGCCCCCGCCGGACGCGCTCGTTGTCGCGCACGGCTATCTCGACCGCCTGGCCGGAAACGCGCGCGTTGACGGTCACCTTGGCGGCACGCACGAAGGCGTCGTCGGTCGAGACATATTGCTCCTGCGCCAGATAGATGAAGGCGCCAACCACGGCCACCGCCATCGGCAGCGCGAGCATCAGCGGCAGCCGCTTGCCGAGCCCTGCCCCAAACCATTGCGCGGCAGCCTCGCTCGGGCGGAAGCTGCTGCCATCGCCGAGCCCGCCGGCGATTGGCGCGAAATCGAAACGCATCGGAAGATCCTCGGGTTCAATCTATTTAATAACGATCGTTACAAATATTGCACTCCAACGCGGCGATCAAGGCTGCGACCCTTGATTTTTATAACGATCCATACAAATATACGTGTAGAACAGGGCAACCGGGGTTCTGACGATATGGCACGGAAAAAGAGCGAAACGAGCCCGGCGCGCCGGGGACGGCCACCGGCCTACGACGCAGAGACCGCCTTGAAGCGGGCAACGGAGACGTTCTGGAGGACGGGCTATTCCGGTACCTCCCTGGACAAGGTCGCTGCCGCGACCGGGATGAGTCCGCCGAGCCTCTACGCGGTGTTCGGCAACAAGCATGCGCTCTACCTCGAGGCGCTCGCGCGTTATTGGGAGATCAGCCTTGCCGCGACGCGTGAGGCTCTCGCCGGGGACCATCCCTTGGACGAAGCGCTGATGCTGGCCTATGACGCGGCGCTGTCGATTTACTTTTCCGGCAAGGGAGCCGCGCGCGGCTGCTTCGTGGTGGGGACGGCGGTGACCGAAGTCGCCGAAGATGCCGCGATCCGGAGCAGCGTCGCGGCGGGACTGCGGATGATAGATGCCGATTTCGAAGCCCGCTTCCGCCTTGCGCAGGACAAGGGCGAGTTGAAGCGCGACGCCGATCCAGCGGCGCTTGCCATTCTCGCTTCAGCCACGATGCACACCATCGCCATTCGCGCCCGTGCCGGCGCCCGCCGCTCCGAGCTGAGGGAGATGGCCCGAAAAGCGGTCGATGTGCTCTGCGGATGCCGGCGGTGATCTCGCGGATTTCGGGCATGGCTCTCCCCGACAATAACGACGACCAGCTCTAGCCTGCCGCTGCAGCCCCGCGCCGCGGCAGTTTCCAGTCGGGGCGGATGAAGTGGCAGGTGTACCCGTCCGGATAGCGTTCGAGATAATCCTGGTGCTCCGGCTCGGCTTCCCAGAACTCGCCCGCGGGCGCGACCTCGGTCACGACCTTGCCAGGCCAGAGACCGGACGCCTCGACGTCTGCAATCGTATCCTTTGCGATGCGCTTCTGTTCGTCGCTGGTATAAAAGATCGCCGAGCGATAGCTCGTGCCCAAATCATTGCCCTGGCGGTTGAGCGTGGTCGGATCGTGGATCTGGAAGAAGAACTCCAGCATGGTCCGAAAGCTGGTCTTGGCGGGATCGAAGGTGATCTCGATCGCTTCGGCATGACCTTCATGATTGCGGTAGGTGGCATTCTTCACAGCGCCGCCGGTGTAGCCGACGCGGGTCGAGATCACGCCCGGCTGCCTGCGGATCAGATCCTGCATGCCCCAGAAGCAGCCTCCGGCTAAAACTGCGCGTTCCGTTGTCATATCTCCACTCCCAATTGATCCGTCTGTCCGTTCTGAATCCGTCGCATCCTATGCTTTTGGCGGCTCAGCCGAAAGCCAGGCATTTGTCCATCCAGCTCCTCTCGCGAGACGCAAGCTTCCAGAACCGGATGGAGACACAATGAGAGCGCGCCCTACGTCAGTTTAGCGTCGAGCGTGATTGCGGCGTTGAGCACTTTCGACACCGGGCAGTTCTTCTCGGCCTCGCCCGCGATGCGGGCAAAGCCGGCATCGTCGAGGTTCGGCACCTTGGCACGCAAGGTCAGCGCCGATTTGCTGATCTTGAAACCCTTGCCTTCCGGCTCGAGCGTGACCGCGGCTTCCGTCGAGAGTTCGTCAGGAGTGAAGCCGGCGAGCTGCAGGCCGAAGGCCAGCGCCATGGTAAAGCAACCGGCATGGGCCGCCGCGATCAACTCCTCGGGATTGGTGCCCTTCTCGTTCTCGAAGCGGGTCTTGAAGGAATAGGGCGTCGCAGCGAGCACGCCGGATTCGCTCGATAGCTGACCGGTCCCGTCCCGACCGGTGCCCTTCCAGACTGCTGTTGCCTTGCGGATCATCTCAATTCTCCTGGTTGATTTTTTGGCACCGGCGCTCGGTACCGAAGGAAAGCGACATTGGCACGACCGCTTGTCGCCAATTCCAACCGGCCGAGCGCCGCAGCGGTTCCGTCAAGTCCCGTTCCGAACGGGACTTGATTCTTGCTTTGACGCGTTTTCTTCACGCGAACCGGTATCCACTTCGCTCGAAAACGCTCTAGTTACCGATCTGTCCGACGTGGAAGCCGAGCCGGTTCTCGACGTCACCGGCGCGGTGGAAGCCGCGCGACATCAGCGCCTTGATGCGGGTCTGGCTCGCGGGGCGGCTGAGCGAGGCCAGGAACGCGTCCCATTCCGGCTTGATCTCGACATCCGGCGGCAGGCTCGCGACGTCGACGAGGCGCTTGGTCTCGGCAATCGCCTCCTTGTCGAAGGACGCGATGCGCATGGCCAGCGCCTCGACGAAGCCGTCGAGCTCGGCATCCGGCAGCGACCGGTTCACATAGCCGTAACGTTCGGCGAGATCACCGTGGATGTCATCGGCGCCGAGCAGAACTTCGAGCGCGCGGCCGCGGCCCATCAGGCGCGGCAACCGCGCCATCGGCCCGCCGCCGGGCACCAGGCCCGCACCGACTTCCCATTGCGACAGTATCGCCTTTTCGCGGCTGGCAAAGCGCATGTCGCTCGCGAGCGCCAGCTCGCTGCCGACGCCGGTCGCGCGGCCCCGGATCGAGGCAATCGAGACAACCGGCGCGCGGCTGAGACGCACCAGCATGTCGGGCAGTGCCTGCAGGCCGGTCGGCCCGGGCGGGATACGAAGCGAATCCTCCAGCGGCGCGAGGAAGTCGTAATGCGTGATGAAGAAGCCTTCCACGGCGCTGTCGAACACCACGACCTTCACCTCAGGATCGGTCTCGATCGCCGTGACGACGTCGTCGAGAAGCGGAAGCTGCTTGGGGCCGAAGATATTGACCGGGGGCATGTCGAAGGTGACACGCCAATACGACGGCAGCCGACGTTCCAGGCGGATTTGGTCGGTCGTGAAGGTGCGTTCGGGGCGGTTCATGATTGCATTCCTGTCTGTGGGGAAAAATGAGAACGCGCGGAAGTGCGCGTCCCCGCAGGTCTCAGATCGACTGACGCAGCGGTCGGAAGGCGGTGCGCATTTCCGCGCAGAACAGCGCGGGCTGCTCCCAGGCGGCGAAGTGGCCGCCCTTGTCGAGGCGATTGTAGTGCATCAGCTTCGGATAGGCCTTCTCGGTCCAGCTGCGCGGCGCGGCGTAGATCTCGTCCGGGAAGACGCTGACGGCGACCGGGATCTTGATGTGCTTGGGCTCGAAGAACACCAGCTTGTTCTCCCAGTACAGCCGCGCCGAGGACACCGCGGTGTTGGTGAGCCAATAGAGCGTGATGTTGTCGATCACGTCATCGCGCGACAGCCCTTCCGTCTTGCCGTCGAACACCCGGGCGATCATCGCGGTGCTGCGCGCATCGTGGTCGAGCATCCAGGACGCGAGGCCCGCCGGCGAATCCACCAGGCCATAGAGCGTCTGCGGCCGGTTCGACATCTCGATGGCGTAGCCGAGACCGTGCTTGTAGAAGTCATCGAGCTGATCGTAAGCGTAGCGCTCATCGGCCGAGAGGTTCGACGGCCGCGATCCGCCGGGCTGAAGCGCCTTGGCGATGTCGTCCGGAACGGTCGCGGGCATGTTGGTATGGATGCCGAGCAGCTCGGGCGGCGCAATCACTGCCATCTGCTCCGTCACGGCATTGCCCCAATCGCCGCCTTGCGCGACATAGCGGTTGTAGCCGAGCCGCTTCATCAGCACGATCCAGGCGCGCGCGACGCGCTGGGGATCCCAGCCCAGCTCCGTCGGCTTGCCGGAGAAGCCGTGGCCGGGCAGCGACGGGATCACGAGATCAAAGGCGTCCGCCGCCGTCGCGCCGTGTGCGGTGGGGTCGGTGAGCGGGCCGACGATTTTCATCTGCTCGGTGATCGAACCGGGCCAGCCATGCGTGACGATCATCGGCAGCGCGTTTTCGTGACGCGAGCGAACGTGAATGAAGTGGATGTCGACGCCGTCGATCTCGGTGACGAATTGCGGCAAGGCATTCAGCCGCGCCTCCATCTTGCGCCAGTCGTAGTCGTTCTGCCAGTAGTTCACGAGTTGCTGCACCGTCGTCAGCTGCACGCCCTGCGATTGATCGACAACGATCTCACGATCCGGCCAGCGCGTCGCCCCGAGGCGGCGGCGAAGATCGACCAGATCCTGCTCGGGCACGCTGACGTGGAACGGGCGAACCGCCCCACTCACGCCAGCCTTGGTGGAATGCAGCGGCAACAGGCTCGATACGCTTGCGGCAACCGCGGTCATCGCGGCCTGGCTCAACAGTTGACGGCGGTCTGGATTGAGAATGTCGATACGTGCTTGCGTGGTCATGTTCGATCTCCCTGGCTTTGGTCGGTGACGCTGACCGAATTCGACATCAACGCCTCGGTTCGTCATGCAGAGAGATTGGCGCAGGCCCTGGCAATTTGCTCGTTATGGGTTGTTAGACCGCGTTAGCCGTTGCGAGCCGCGCGACGCCGAGCAGAGCAAGCGGCGATCCACGATGGTCGCCGCCAAAGCAACACGGCGCGCGATCAGCTCAGTCATCGCGCGCCGCGTCGGCTTGCATCAGTCGAGAAGCCGCCGTCCAGCTCAGGATGGCAGCGGCTGGCCCGCCTGCTCGCGGACGATATAATCGGCGTACCAATCGGCCCAGTTCTCATCGTGCCCGCCGGTCCGCTTTTCGTGCTCGCCATGTGCCGCCGCCGCGCGGCGCAGTGCTGCGGCCAACGCAGCCTGCGAAGCGAATGTCGTGCCGTCGCCCGCGATCCGTCCCGGCAATCGCGTGGTGACCTCCTGGAACAACCAGCCATTGCCGTCGGGATCGCTGAACGAGGCAAATGAGCCGTAGCTGCCGCGCTTCGGGTCAGCACCGCTAACCCGAACGCTGCCGGAGAGATAAGGCTCGTCGGTTCCGGCGTGGACATCGCCGGCACCATGGAATGGAGCGCTGACCTCGATGCCGCGGCCGAGCAGATCCTTTCGCGCCGCCTCCAGATCGGAGACGATCAGGTACAAGCCTCGCGCCGAGCCCGGCGCTGCCGCGGTCACGTTCCTGCCGAAGATCACCGAGCAGGCCGAGCCTGGCGGCGTGAACTGGATCACGCGCCAGTCATTGCCGGAGGCAAAATCGGCGTCAAGTCGCCAACCGAGACGCGCGTAGAAGGCCTTGGCGCGATCGACATCGGACACGGGGATCACGATCACCTCGAGCCTCTGATCAATTCTAGACGATGTCGAAGACTTGCTCGCAGACTTGTTGGAAGGGTTCTTAGAAGACTTGGCCGCGGCGTCGCGGTCGATTTCGGTAGTGGCCATGTCGAACTCCCTGGGTTGGATCGAAGACGAACTTCAAGCAGCTGCGATCGGCATCACGATCGTTACACGTGTGCCGTCTTCTCCCGCCTCGCCCTGCAGCCGGGCGCGAATGCTGCGTGCGAGTCCTTCGAGAATCCGGCTGCCTGTGCCCTGAAGCGGCCCGGTCGCGCCGATCCCGTTGTCTAATACCATGCAGAACCAGGCGCCGTCACGATTGGCTATCTCGATGCGGATCATTGCATCATTCCTGTTCGGGAAGGCGTGCTTGGCCGCATTCGTCACCAGCTCCGTCAGCATCAGCGCGAGCCGATGGCATTGCGATGCCGGTAGGGTCCCGTTTTCGATCGCCGCCTCGCAGCGGATGCCCGCGGGCTCCAGCACGGCCTCGGAAATCGCTCCGCACAAATTTTCGAAGAAGGCCGCCACCGGGATCGCCGTATGATCGTCATTGTCGGACAAGAGTTGATAGAGCCTGCCGAAGGCGACGATGCGCCGCTCGAGCCGGTCCGCGGCAAGCGACACGTCCCTGGTGCCTGCCCGGGTGAAATCGCGGCGGACTGACGCACCCAGTATCGTCAGCGTGTTCTTCATCCGATGGTGGGATTCCCGCAGCACGAGCTGCCAGTCACGCGACTGATCGTCTAAACTGGCCACAAGCTGAGATCGAACGACGTCGTCATTCGGCCGAGCGTTGATACCGGACATCGTCGCCTCCCCGTTGGAATTAACGTCAAACTCGGAACGGATACTGGATGCAGTTCGCGTGCATTGCTCGTTAGACGTTGTAAGATTTTGTTATGATGAGGGTGCGACGACCGGGACTCCAAGCCGTGAGCTGGGCGGTCAAGCACGCCGCCGGGCTGCCCCTATCGCTTCGCAAGATGCTCGCGTTTGAGTACAATTTGCGACGGATCGTCGCGCGCGACGGCCAATTGCCGGCGCCCCACGCGATTTCGCCACTTTCGGCCAGTTTACTCGGGGTTCCCTTCTGCTAAATCAAAGTGCAGAGTTCAGCTCTCACTGGAATGATTGGCCCGTGCCGGACACTAACGACCAGGAGTCGGCCATTGCTTTCGGGCCATTCCGGCTGTTCGCAAAGACGCGGCTGCTCGAGAAGGACGGCGCCCCGGTTCACCTCGGCGGCCGTGCGCTCGATATTCTCGTTTTTCTGGCCGAGCGCGCCGGGGAGGTCGTGGACAAGCGTGAGTTGATCCGGCGCGTCTGGGCCGACGTGAATGTGGACGAAGGCAGCCTGCGCTTTCACATCACGACACTGCGCAAGGCCTTGGGCGATCCGGGCGAAGGCTCCCGCTACGTCGTCAACGTCCCCGGGCGGGGTTATTGCTTCACGGCCGCGCTGCTCCGGGCTGCCCCATCGGAGAACCGGACCAGCCTGCCCGTCGCTGCGCCGCGCTCGCTGCCCTCGCCGCTCGCGAAGATGATCGGGCGGGACGATGCGGTCGCGAGAATTTCCGCCGAGCTTGCCTTGCATCGCTTCGTCACGATCGTCGGCCCCGGCGGGATCGGCAAGACTTCGGTCGCACTGGCGGTGGCGCATGGCGAACTCCAGGCCTTCGACGGCCAGGTGTGTTTTGTCGATTTCGGCGCACTCAGGGAGACGCGGCTCGTTGCGGGAACGATTGCGGCCGCGCTGGGCCTTACAGTCAATTCCGACGACCCGATGCCGGGGTTGCTGACATTCCTGCGCAGCCGGCGGATGCTGCTGGTCTTCGACAGTTGCGAGCACATCCTCGACGATCTCGCCCCCCTGGCCGAACGCATCGTCCGGGAAGCGGGCGGGCTGCATATTCTCGCCACCAGCCGCGAATCCTTCCGCGCCGACGGTGAGCGTGTCCATCGGCTGTTTCCACTGGATTGCCCGCCACAGCGCGACGGGCTCGGCATCGCCGACATCCTTGCCTATCCCGCAACTCAGCTCTTCGTGGAACGCATTGCAGAGAGCCTGAGCGAATTCGAGCTCAGCGAAGAGGATGCGCCGCTCGTCGCCGAGATCTGCCGTCGGCTGGACGGCATCGCGCTCGCGATCGAGCTCGCGGCCGGGCGTGTGAACGCCTACGGCATTGCCGGGACCGCCTCGCTGCTCGACAGCCGTTTCTCGCTGCTATGGCGCGGTCGGCGCACCGCTGTGCCGCGGCACCACACCCTGAGTGCGGCGCTCGCCTGGAGCTATGATTTGCTGCCGGCAACCGAAAGCGCAACGCTGCGCGGATTGTCGGCATTCGTCGGACCGTTCACGCTGGAAGCCGCGCTTGCGGTCGCGTCCTGTCAGGGAATTGGCGAGGCAGAAGCCGCCGAGGCGATCTCCAATCTGCTTTCCAAATCGCTGATCGCGACCTCGCCTGCGGAGCGGCGGCTGCGCTATCGCCTGCTGGATACGACGCGTGCCTTCGTAGCGGACAAGCTCGTCGAGAACGGCGAAGCGGACCGCGTCGCACGCGCCCACGCCGAATATTTCCGCGATTTCCTGCGCGACATCGCGCTCAAATCCACGGGCATGCAGACGGCCGGCGGCTTCCTTCCCTATGCCGACCACCTGCCCAATGTTCGGGCCGCGCTGACCTGGAGCTTTTCGGACGGCGGGGACCGAACGATCGGCGTGGATCTTGCGGCGTCAGCGGCCCAGTTCTTCCTTGAGCTGACATTGCTGACGGAATGCTACCGCTGGACCCAGCAGGCGCTGGCGTCCCTCGACGCGAGCGCAGTGGATGGCCGCAATGAAATGATCCTGCACGCCGCGCTCGGCGTCTCCGCGATGTTCACGCAGGGCAATACCGAAGCGGTCCGCTCGGCGTTCACGCGCAGTCTCCAGCTTGCCCGAGAGCTCCAGGATCTGCACTGGCAGCTCTGGTTGCTGCGCGGATTACACATCTACCTGACCAGGGTCGGGGATTTTCACGGAGCACTCGGAACCGGCGAACAGGGCGAGAGCGTCGCGCGGAAGCTGAACGATCCCGCCAGCACGCTGAACGTCGAATGGATGCTGGGCGTCGCCCATCATTTAATCGGCAACCAGGACAAGGCGGTGCAGCTCTGCGAGAGCGCGATGTTGCATAATCCCGGCTCGCGGCGGCTGAATATCGGGCATCTCGGCTATGACGACCGCATCGTCGCACTGGTGGCGCTCGCGCGCGGGCTTTGGCTCACCGGCCGGCCCGATCGTGCGATCGAGGCGTCCCGATACACCATTCGCGAAGCCGAGCTGCTCGAGCAACCGCTCACTCTCGGTATTTCCTTGATCTGGACCATCTACGTGTTCCTCTGGGTCGGCGACCTGGCGAATGCGGAAATCCTGATCGAGCGGCTGATCGATCATTCGGCGCGGCACTTCCTCGGGCCCTATCATGCGGTCGGCATCGGCCAGAAGGGTGAGCTGCTGCTTCGCCGCGGCGACGTCACCGCCAGCATCGAGCACCTCCGCCGCAGCCAGGCCACGCTGTACGCGACGCGACACCGGATCATGACGACGGTGTTTGCGACCGCGCTCGCGGAGGGACTCGTGGCGCAGAACCAGGCCGACGAAGCCTTGCAGACCATCAATGATGCCATCGCAGAGATCCCCGATCATGGCGAATCCTTCGACATGCCCGAGATGCTGAGGGTCAAGGGCGATATCCTCGCCCGATCGGGCAATGCCGCGGAGGCCGAAAGCTGCTTCCGGGACTCGCTTGATCTGTCACGCCGCCAATGTGCGCTCGGCTGGGAGCTGCGGGGGGCAATCAGTCTCGGCCGGTTCTGGCGCCAGGCCGGAAAAGCCGGAGACGCGCGCGCCCTGATCGCCCCTCTCGTCGCGCGGTACCAGGAGGGCTTCCAGACCCGTGATCTCGTCGCAGCCAGGGAGCTCCTTGCGGCGCTGAATTGAGTGTATCTTCAACGGGATACCGCAAGAATTTCCGCTCGCAACTCCTAACAACTTCTAACACGCCAAGCCGCATCCGCCCCGCCATGGTGCTGGCACTTCACGGTGGATATGGCGGGACATGGCGCTTCTTGACGATGTAATTGATGCCAGCGGCGGAATGGCCCGCTGGAATAGCTTGAGCCGGTTCACGCTTCACCTCTCCGTTGCCGGAACGCTGTTCTCGAGCACCGGACATGCCAGCGAATTCAAGGACGTGACGGCGGAGGGCTCGACCCGCACGCAGTCGGTCCGCTTCACCGGCATCACCGGAGGGGAACATTCCGGCTCGTTTCAGCCGGACGCGATCACGATCGAAAGCCTCGAGGGTGAGGTCCTCAGGACCTGGCGCAATCCAAGCGTTGCGTTCACCGAGGCCGGTTCGCCTACGCTGGCGGACGAACTGCATCTCGTCTTCTTCTGCGGCGTCGCGATCTGGAATTATCTGACCAATCCATTCCTGCTCGCCCATCCCGACGTGGTGGTGGAGGAGCTGCCACCGTGGCAGGAGAACAACGAGTCATGGCGGCGGTTGCGGGCGCAGTTCCCTCCGGGCCTGATCACGCTCGCGCCCGAGCAGATCTTCTATTTCGACGATAACGCGTTGCAACGTCGGACCGATCACGATCTGTTCGGGATGAAGGTCGCGCACTACTCCTGGGCCCATGACAGCTTCGGCGGCATCGTGGTGCCGACGCTCCGACGCGCGCAGACGCTGCGGCCCGACGGAACAGTGGTCGCCAAGCCCGTACTGATGGACGTCGAGATCTTTGACGCCGTCTTCGAGTAGCGGCCCGCGCAAAAAATTCGCTTCGACTTCACCGGGCCGCCGGCTCGTTCAACATGCGCCGCGCTGCCCTGAGATCGGCGGTCTCGAACCCCTCAGTGAACCGGGCATAGGTTTGAGCGAGCTGTTCGAGCGGAATTTGCACACGCTGCCGGATTCGAAGGCTCGCCAGCGACATCTCGGCTCGCAGCCGCCAGGATAACGCGCCCTGCTGTTCGGCGAGCGAGATCGAGGCGACAAGATCCGCCTCGGCCGCGTCGGGATTGCCGCCATGGGCCTCCAGCTCTCCCCGCAGACGGAGCAGCTCGGGCATGTCGAAGGCGCCGCCTTCGTGCTCGACCCGTAGAATGGTTTCGTGAAGAACCTGAATGCCTTGCGTCAATTGTCCCAAGCTGACCAGGCCCCGAGACAGATCCGCGGCGAACGCCGAGGCATAGAGTTCGTAGCGATCGGCATGCAGGCGTGGAAGCGCACTCCGCATCAGGTCGACGCCGCCGGCCACCTCGCCCCGAGCGATCATGCTCTGTGCCCGAAAACCCGTCGCGACGGCTTCGTAGGGCACGAGTCCGTGCATGCTCGCATGCGCGGCCAGGCGATCGGTCATGGCCTCAACTGACAACCAGTCGCCGAGCCAGCCGAACACCGAGGCGGACCAGCATAATGCGATACAATGCATGACCACGTCATGCGGCGCTGAAGCGCCGACTAGCGGCCGGATGCATTCAAGCGCACGATCGGGAAAGCCGCGCAGCCATAGCACGCGCGCAAGCGGAATCTGCGGTGTGCGTGAATAGGCGAAATGCCCGGGTTGGGTCCCGCGGAGCGCAGCGTCGTCGCGCAGGCCCTGGTCGAGATGGGCTTGCGCCGCGGCCTGGTCTCCGGCGAGGTGATATGACACGCCGAGCAGCGCTTTGCTCCCGGCGATCCCCGCGGTATCGCCGATGACGCGGGCAATCCGCTCGGCGTGAAGCGCAGTCGGCACCAGATGCCGATAGCGACCGGTCCGGCGGTAGAACATGTTGAGCCGGGACAACAACCTGAATGTGTTGGCGTGATCGGAAAGCGCTTCCGCTATTTCCAGCCCGCGCCTGAGCGCCGCTTCCGCCTGCTCGCTGTTGCGCTCGGTGAACATCAAGGCGTGACCGAGCGTCGACTGAAGTTCGAGCTCCCATGCGCCGCCCCGGTCGGCCTCGTCGAGCATTGCGAGGGCGCGATCGGACCAGATGCGCGCCTCGTTGAGCAAATTGAGTTCGACGAAGAGCCTTGTGCAGCTGCCGGCGAGCGGCACGCGCAAGCCGGCGCCCTCGTCGTTGGCATAAGCCCATTGCAGCGCAGCGCGGGCATCGGCGAGCAGGCTCGCGCGTTCCTGCAAACGTGAGGCATGATTGCTGCCCTCATCCTTCATGCCCGCTTCGAGCGTGCATTGGACATAGAGAGCGTGACGGCGCGCGATCTCGGCCAGCTGTCCGCCATCGGCCAGTTTCTGCAGGGCATAGGCGCGCGTTGCGTCGAGCAGGCGATAGCGCCGCGATGCGCCGTCCGGCTGGGTGGAAATCAGCGACTTCACCACGAGCTGCTCCAGCGCCTCGACTACGCGGTCCTCCGGCATCGCCGCCCCGGCCGCGATCGCTATCGCGCCCCTCAACGTGAAGTGACCTGCGAAGACGGCGAGGCGCTGAAATACGATCCGCTCGCTCTCGCCGATCAGACCGAAACTCCAGTCGAGCGTAGCGCCGAGCGTCTGCTGCCGCGGCGGCGCCGTCCGCCGCCCGCGCCATTCGAGCTGCAACCGGTTGTCGAGCAGTGCCGCCATCTCGCGCAGTCCATAGAGACCGACGCGCGCGGCAGCCAGCTCAATCGCCAGCGCGATGCCATCGAGCTTGCCGCAAATCCGGGCCAGGACTTCGGCATCCTCGTCGGTGATGTCGTCGCGATGCCCGGCCGCGACGGCGCGATCGACGAACAGGCGCACAGCGGGATAAGCCAGCACCTCGCCGGCGCTGAGGCGGGTGCCCTGCGGCGGACCAGGAAGCGAAACGAGCTCGAAAATCTGCTCGCCTTCCACCAGCAGCGACTCGCGGCTGGTTGCGAGGATGACGATGCCGGGCGCCGCCCGGTAGATGTTTTCTGCAAGACGCGCGACCTCCTCGATGACGTGCTCGCAGCTGTCGAGCACGAGAAGCAGCCGGCGGCCCCGCAGGAAATTGACGATGCTGGCCGAGGGATCATCATGGTGCACGACGAGGCCCAAGGCGGCGGCAACCGTGCTCGCGACCAGGGCCGCGTCCTTGAGCGGACCGAATTCGAGAAAATGGACATTGCCGTCGAAGCTATCGCACATCTCATGCGCGAGCGCGGTCGCAACAGTGGTCTTACCGATGCCGCCCGGCCCTCGCAACGTGACGAAGCGATCGCGGAGCAAGCGGGCCGCCAACTCGGTTACAGCGTCTTCCCGCCCGACCATCCGGTCCAATCGGCGCGGCAGCGAAGGTGGCGGCGCAGTCCTTCCAGGCGCACGCGACGGCGGCGCAGCCAGCTCCGCGCGTTCGCCACGCCGCACGGGGGCGACAAAGCAATAGCCCCGGCCCGGGATGTTGGTGATGTAGCGGGCACCATCCTTTCCGTCGCCGAGCACCTTGCGCAGCTCCGCGACATGGACGCGCAGGCTGACCTCCTCGACGGAAAGTCCGGACCACGCATAGCCGAGAATTTCGTCCTTCGGGACCACTTCGCCGGCGCGACTGACCAGCAGGCGCAAAATATCCGTCGCGCGGCTGCCGAGCCTGACCGGCAAGCCATCCCTCTCCAGCAGCCGCGACCGAAGTGAAAATGGCCCGAACGCGACGGCATCGAAATCTGGGATCGCCGCGGCGTCGCTGCTGCGGGGGCCATGTCCTGCCGAGAGCTCGGTCACTTCTGACTCATCCTGACGGCCGCTCCATCGAAATGCGGCGCGACTATACCCCGCGCCAGTGCGAGGTCCAGCGAGGGCAAACCACGGAACTCACGCCGCCGCGTCGATCTCCACGCGATGTCCGGCGCTCTCCTATGTCGGGCCGGGGATGCGCAAATATCTGATAAATTGTACAAAAAGGACGCTTCCTGAGACGGGATGCCGCACCTGATGCGCTCCCACAAAAACTAACACATCCTAATCACCACTAACGAGCTTGCAGGTCAGCTCACGCCTATCCTCTCAACATGGAAAGCAGGGCTTTGCGCGTTTGCTGGTTGCAAACAGCGGAGAACGCCCGGAGAGGACGAACGATGTTGACCAATTTGCAGGCAAGTGATGCCTGGATTGAATTTCCGGGCGCCTCGGGGGATTGCGAGATACCTCAGGCAACACAAGCGATCATTCGCGAGCGTCAATGGCGTCAGGTCGATCCGCGCGCGGGGGTGGCCGCCAAGGACATCGCGATCTCGCGATGGGAAGACCCGCGGAGCACCTCGTCGCACGAAGCGACGACCCCTGAGGATCGCTATTTCGTCGGCATCGCCCTCAAGACCACGCGCGCGAAACTGACCCGGGATCGCCAGGTCATTTTCGACGGGACCATGCCCGCGGGCACACTGTATCTCACCGCGCCGTCGAAGCCCCTCGCCGTGCAATTCCAGTCGCCATGCGCCTTCTTGCACTTTTACATCTCCGCGGATCAATTTCCGGCACAATTTTCCGGGACCGAGGGATTGAATGACCTCGTCCTGTTGCGCGATCCGCTCGCAGCCGAGCTTGCCAAGGCGCTGATCGAACTTGGCGACGCCGCGGACCACGAGTTCACGCGCTGCATCGGCCAGACCCTTGCGATGCATCTCGCACGTCTGGAATTGCCACGCGCCAGGGTCAATGCCTTGCCGAAATGGCGGCTGCGGCGGGTCGAGCAATATGTCGCCGATCATTTCCACCGCTGCATTAGCCTGTCCGAACTCGCCAATGTCGCCGGCCTGTCCAGAATGCACTTTGCGGCGCAATTCCGCGCCGCGACCGGTTACCGGCCCCGAGAATATCTGCTCAATCACCGGATCGAGCACGCCAAGACGCTGCTGGCCACCACCGAACGGCCGCTGGCGGAGATTGCGCTTGCGGTCGGCTTCAGCACGCAGGCGCATTTTTCGACCGTCTTCAAGCGCATCAGCGATCAATCCCCGGCACGCTGGCGCCTCGCCAGCGAGGGCGAACGGCGTGAAGTGCAAGCACTCCCGCCGCGTCGTCCTTTGACGGAGAGGGACTGGATCAGCGCAGCCGCGTAAGCATCCGCTCGCGCCCTCATCCTCCCGGGCCTGCGAGCCACTCGGGGCCGTCCCTGTACCCACACAGGGCGGCCCCTTTTTTCTACACCGGATCGAACGCCCGGATCGGCGGCAGATTGCCGGTGAACTTCTCGACCTCGACTGTCGTGAGTTGGCCGGTGCAGCCCTGCGCGAAGGACGAGGTGCCGACGTCGCGGGTGAGCACGTTCGGATTGCCGTGCACGCAGAGCGGCGCGTCGTCTTCGGGGTCCATCGGGTCGTACCAGGCGCCGGTCGGGAGCTGGACTACGCCGGGGGCGATATCGTCGGTGACGTGGACCGCGGCGAGACAGGCGCCGCGCGCGTTGAACAGCCGGATGATGTCGCGGTCCTTGATCCCGCGCGCGTCAGCGTCCCCAGGGTTCATGCGTGCGACCTCGCGGCCGCGATGTTTGCTTTGAAGCGAATGTCCGCCGAAATCGAGCTGGCTATGCAGACGCGTCACCGGCTGGTTCGCGACCAGGAAGCACGGCGCCCCCGGCTTGGGCATGTCGGACTTCTCCAGCCAGACCGGATGGCCCGGACAATCCGCATCGCCATGACCCGCGATCTTGGCGGAGAATATTTCGATGCGGCCGCTCGGCGTCGGCAAAGCATGATTGACGGGGTCGTCGCGGAAGCGGCGCAGCCGGCCGCCGTCGTCGGGCTGTTGCGGCACCACCAGGCTGCCGCGCCGCCAGAACTCTTCGAAGCTTGGCGCCTCCAGGCCGCGCGCTTCGAGCGAGGCGCGGGTCGGCTCATAGAGATGTTCCAGCCACTGACGTGACGTCCGCCCCTCGGTGAAGGGGTCGCGCGCGCCGAGACGGTCGGCGAGATCGGCAAAGATCTCGTAATCGTCGCGCGCAAGGCCGAACGGCTCGGCGATCCGGTGCATGGCGACCATGAGGGGATCGTTGCTGGAATAGCCGATGTCTTCGCGTTCGAGCGTCATCGTCGAGGGCAGCACGATGTCGGCATGCCGGGCCGTAGCAGTCCATGCGAGTTCGTGCACGACCAGCGTGTCGACTTTCGCAAACGCCTTGCGCAGGCGATTGATGTCCTGGTGGTGATGGAAGGGATTGCCGCCGGCCCAGTAGACGAGGCGGATATCCGGATAGGTGCGCGTCTCGCCGTTGTAGCGATAGGTGCCGCAGGGATTGAGCAGCATGTCGGCGATGCGCGCCACCGGAATGAAATCGCGGACAGCGTTGCGGCCCTGCCCCAGTGTCGGCCCCGGCACGTCGTTGACGCGGCGGCCGTAATAGCCGATCGCCCCCAACGAATAGGCGTAGCCGCCGCCGGAGAGGCCGATCTGGCCGAGCGCTGCCGCCAGCACCATGCCCATCCACACCGGCTGCTCGCCATGCTCGGCGCGCTGGAGCGAATGGGAGACAGTAATGAGCGCACGCTTGCCGGCGAGCCGGCGCGCAAGTGTGCGGATCGTATTTGCGTCGACGCCGCAGATCGCTGCGGCCCATTCGGCGTGCTTGGGTTGGCCGTCGCTCTCGCCTGTGAGATAGCGCAGGAAGACGGGCCATCCCTCGGTGTAGCGATCGAGGAAAGCCTGGTCGTGCAGGTTTTCCGCGACCAGCGTATGAACGATGCCGAGCATCAGCGCGGTGTCGGTGCCGGGCACGCACGTCATCCATTCGGCGCCGGCCTCGACGGGCAGGTCTTCGCGCAGTGGGCTGACCAGGACGAACTCGCAGCCGCGGCGGCGCGCAGCTTCCATCGCGCCGCGCTCGACATGCTTGCTGATCGAGCCGCCTGCGACCATCGAGTTCTTCAGCGCCATGCCGCCGAACGCCAGCACGATGTCGGTATCGGCCGCGATCTGCTCCCAGGTGACGTTGCGCTTGGTGATGTCCTCGTAGCCTGCCAAGATCTGCGGCAGCAGCACCGAGGACGCGCCGGAGGAATAGGAGTTCACCGAGCGCACATAGCCGCCCAAGGCGATGTTGAGGAAGCGATGCACCTGGCTCTGGGCGTGGTGGAAGCGGCCCGCGCTCGACCAGCCATAGGAGCCGCCGAACACCGCGCCGGGGCCGCGCGTCTCACGGATGCGTGCCAGCTCGTCGCCGAGCAGATCGAGCGCCTTCTCCCAGCTAACGGAGACGAATTCGTCGCGGCCGCGGCGATCGTCCGGACCGGGACCGCGTTCGAGCCAGCCGCGGCGGATCGCAGGTTGGGTGATGCGCGCCTGATGGCGCAGCGCGCCGGGAAAATTGCCGATGATGCCGTTCGGATCGGGATCGCCCGCATAGGCCCTGACCTCGAGCCCGGCCTCGCCTTGACGTGCCGAGAACACGCCCCAATGCGAGGTGTGCGGCTTGAAGCCGTCGGACAGGTCGAGGCCGGGGTCGGGGAAGCCAATCGTATCGTCCATCGTCGCATTCCTTGTTCCGGTCGCGGCACTGTCCCGGCCGCACCGATAACCCGGGTCGCAGTATAGCGATCCGCGCTTCGATGTCGTCGGGTCAGGGCCGGCGAAAATGCCGGGCGCTCGTGCAAAGATAGATTGGCGAACGTTCGCAGGGACGACCGGCGGCGATTTTTCGACCAATTTGTGCTTTTATTTTCAACGTCTTAGCCGTCTGCATTCGGGGCCGTGCGGTCCGTTTTCCGGTAAGACTTGGCGCGAGATCTCTTGCAACGACACTGACATTGAAATGTGCGATATGCCGCCCGTCACACACAACATCGGTCCCGTCATGATCAAGCGCGAATTGCCCTACGAAGGTCTGCTCCACGAAGTGGTCGAGCACAATGGCGTGCTTTACATCGGTGGAATCGTCCCCGAGGACACGAGCCTCGACATGTCGGGCCAGGCCAACGACGTCCTCGGGCAGTTGGCGCAGTTACTCAAGACCCTCGGATCCGATCTGAGCAACGTCTTGCAGGTGACCATCTACATGGCGAGCCTCAAGGAAAAGGCAGAGTTCAATGCGGCCTGGAAGGCGCATTTTGCAGAGGCTCATCTGCCGGCGCGCGCGGCAATCGGCGTGGCCGATCTCGGTCCTGGCGTCAAACTCGAGATCACGGCCATCGCCGCTCGACAATAGTGGCACGGAATCCGCTGATCGAGAGGTCCCGACGATCATCAAGC
Source organism: Bradyrhizobium sp. MI1.3 (assembly GCF_055811695.1). Classification (NCBI taxonomy): domain Bacteria; kingdom Pseudomonadati; phylum Pseudomonadota; class Alphaproteobacteria; order Hyphomicrobiales; family Nitrobacteraceae; genus Bradyrhizobium; species Bradyrhizobium sp. MI1.3. The sequence continues at coordinate 26,585 of NZ_JBVVPQ010000062.1, forward strand.
CTAGATGCGCGACGTGGTGCGGTTGAGGCAAGTCGAATCAGGAGGCGGCCGCTTGGTACAGGCACTCACGTAACCAAGCATGAGCTCCGTCCTCCTGATTGCGCGGATGCCACAGCGCAACGATGCGCGCCGGCGGCAGATCGAGCGGCGGCGATGTAAGATCGAGCTCGTGGGAAAATCGCATCAGAAAGCGTCGCGGAAGGGTGCAGATGCAGTCGCTGTGGGCAAGGATGACCGGCGCCAGCGCATAGGTTTGAATCGAGACGGCGACGCGTCGGGAACGGCCTAGCCCGGCGAGTGCGTCGTCGACCAGACCAGAAAAGCCGCCACCGTCGGCGGAGATCAACAGATGGTCGAGCGCGCAAAAACGATCGAGATCAAGCGGCCCGTGGCCGCGCGGGTGACCTTTGCGCTGCGCGGAGAGGAAGCTGTCCTCGAAAAGCGGGCGCTGCATCAGATCGCCGTGTGCCCCATCAGCCCCCGTCACCAGAATGTCGATCTCGCCCCGTTCAAGCCGATCGACAACGTCGCGCGTCGGATGGACGAAGGCTAGCCGCGCCCGTGCGGCCGTGGAGGTCAACCGCGCGACGAATCCGGGCGCCAGCGTCACGGCTGGATTCTCGTGGATGGCAACGACAAAGGTGCGCTGGCTGTGGACCGGGTCGAATACGGCCGGTCCCTCGACCATGCGACGGAGCTTGCCGAGCACGTCTGCCAGCTCCGCCTGCAGCTCCACCGCTCTCGTCGTCGGCACCACGCCGCGGCCCGCCGCCGCGGGCACGAACAAGGGGTCGGCAAAGACCTGTCGCAGCCGGTTCAATCGAGCCGATAGCGCGGGCTGACCGATGTTCAGGCGCGACGCCGCGCGCGTGACGTTCCGCTCGCGCAGCAGAGCCTCCAGGGCGAGCAATAGGCCGAGGTCGATCTCGGCGAGATCGGTGTCGTCGGCCAGCCGACCTGGACCGTGTTCCGCATCCGGCATCGGTCCTCCTCCGTTCAAAGCACATGATCGCGGCCGAACGAGCCGCGATGAGAGAGGTAGAGCCAAAATGGCGGTCTGAAAAGCTGGGCTGACCGCCTTTCGATATCGACGTCGTCGATGGGACCTATCGAGCCCACGGCCCTCCCGGCGGCGTGGTGCGCTTCGTACTTCCCGGTCACCGCGGCGCTGGCAATCAGGCCGGCTCAGCCACGACCTGGAGTGGAGGACCTTGATGACGCAAGCGACGAAAACCTATCGCGTTGGCGATGCAGCCGTCACGCGGATCGATGAATTGCGGCTTGCCGCATTCAAGTTCGGCGCCCTCTATCCTGACGCCGAACCGGATGCGCTTGAGCGCCATCGCGACCGGCTCGAGGCGGGCTCGTTCGATCCTGCAACCGGCACCTTCATTCAAAGCATTCACAGCTGGCTGGTCAAAACCCCGCACCACACGATCCTGATCGACACGGCGACCGGCAACGACAAGAACAGGCCCGACATCCCGCCGCTGCATCGTCTGAACGAGCCGTTCCTGGCGCGGCTGGCGGCGGCGGGCGTCACCCCGGAACAGGTGGACTACGTTCTGCTCACGCACGTCCATGCCGACCACGTCGGCTGGAACACGCGCCTGGTCAACGGTCGCTGGATTCCGACATTCCCGAACGCAACCTACGTCTTCTCCGGGATCGAGCAGGCCTATGGCGAGAGCCTCGCGGCGGGCACGGAGCCCACAGGGGCAGCCCGCCCCGACCCGGCGCTCGGCCCGGCGGCGCGCAAGCCGGCCGACCGCGTCTATGACGACAGTGTGCGGCCGGTGATCGAGGCCGGCCTTGCCAAGCTCATCGCAGTGAATGGCGACGAGCTCCTTGAGGGCATCTCTTTCATCCCGACTCCCGGCCACAGCATCGATCACGCGTCGATCCGTCTCGTATCCCGCGGCGAGCAGGCGCTTTTTGCCGGCGACGTGATGCACCATCCACTGCAGGTGTATGAGCCTTCGCTCAATTCCTGCTTCTGCGAATTCCCTGAGGCCGCCTCGCGCTCTCGCGCCGCCGTCCTCGAGGACGCAGCCGAGCTTGGCGCAACCGTTTTCACCACCCATTTCGCACAATCGTCCGTCGGGCGCATCGACTGCCGCGGCGATCGCTTCGCCTGGCAATTCGTCTGATAAAGGAGACCGATCATGGACCAGCAAACTTACGCGCAGGCAGACGGATCCGACATCGTGGTCGAGGATCTCATGATCCCGAGCGACACGGCCGGCATCTCGCTTCACTTGCGCAACAAGCGAACAGCGGCGCTCAAGACGTTTTCCGCCGAGCGAACCATCCTGATGATGCACGGCGCGACCTATTCGTCGGAAAGCCTGTTCGATGTGCCGCTCGATGGCATCTCCTTCATGGATTATCTCGCCGGGCACGGCTACGACGTCTTTGCACTCGACGTGCGCGGCTATGGCGGATCGACGCGTCCGCCCCAAATGGACGCGCCGCCGGAGGATTCTGAGCCGATTGTGCGCACGGAAGTCGGCGTGCGTGACCTCGCCAGCGCAGTCCAATACATCCTGAAGCAGCGCAACATCACGCGGCTCAATCTGGTCGCGATGTCCTGGGGCGGCTCTGTGGCCGGTGCCTACACGGTAAGCAATAACGATAAGATCGTAAAGCTGGCGCTCGTCGCGCCACTGTGGTTGCTGAAGGGCCCGGCTCCGATCGATGCGGGCGGCCGCCTCGGGGCCTATCGCCACGTCCCTGTTCTGGACTTCAGGGAGCGCTGGCTTTCGGCAGCACCGGAAGCAGCGCGATCAAGTCTCATCCCGGAAGGTGGGTTCGAACTCTGGGCGGACATCTCGCTCGCAACAGACCCACAGGCCAGCGCAGGAGCTCGTCCGCTCATGCGTGCCGTGAACGGCCCGATCCTGGACATCCGCGAGTACTGGGCCGCCGGCAAGGCCCTTTACGAGCCCAGCGAGATTCGCGTGCCGGTGTTTCTGGTCCACGCCGAATGGGACCGCGACGTGCCCATCGGCTCGGCACAGGACCTCTTCCTCTCACTGAAACAGGCGCGATATCGGCGATGGGTCGAGATCGGCGAAGGCACGCACATGGTTCTGCTGGAGAAGAACCGGTTGCAGGCGTTCGACGCGATCAACCAGTTTCTCTCGGAACAGTATGAGCATGACTAGCGCGATCTTCGCGCGGATCCCGCCGCGAGAACACAGGTGCCTCGCCCGAATCAAACCGACACGAGATCTCCGGTTTCCGCTGCGCGCTTGACCGCGTCGATCACCCTGAGCGTTTTTAGCCCTTCGTGCCCACTCACCACAGGCGTGGCCGTGCCGCAGATAACACCACAGAAATTTGCGATCTGCAGGCCAAGCGGGTCTTCCTTCTCATATCTTAGCTGCTCGCGCTCAATCGGCGCCCACCAACTGGCCTTGCTCGGATGATGCCATAAATCGAGTTGCGGAATAGCCAGCGATGCCCGCGTGCCGCCGATCTGGTAACACGCCTCCTGCGTACGACTGTAGGCTGGGTTCTCACCGGCGGTGAATTCCCAGCTCCAAGGCGACTGGATGGTATCGGAGACATTGACCGTTCCCAGCGCGCCGGAGGCGAAATGCAGGATCACCACCGCGGTCTCTTCAACGCCATTTCCGCGCAGCCGATTGGATTGGGCAGCCTGCACCGCGACGATATCGCCGCACAGATACCGCAACAGGTCGATATCGTGGATGAGATTCAGGAAAATGGGGCCCGCTCCTTTCTCGCGGCGCCAGGACACTTCAAAATAATCGTCCGGCTTGATCAACCAGAACATGCCATGCACCGATACGATCTGACCGAGCCCGCCACTATCGATCTCCGCCTTGGCGCGTTGGATCATCGGGCTGTGGCGGCGGTGGTGGCCGGTTAGCAACGGCACGCCCGCCCGGTCGGAGGCTTCGACCAACGCCTGTGCAGCAACGACATCATCCGCTAACGGTTTCTCGATCAGCGCCGGGATGCCCGCAGCGATACAATCCATGCCGTTCGCCACGTGCATCTGGTTGGGGGTGGCGACGACCACCCCGTCGGGCCGACTTTCGGAGAGCATGTCCCGAAAGGACGGAAACCAGTTCACGTTCAGCGAAACCGCCAACTCTCGTGCTGCCGGCGTCGGATCGACGATCGACGACAGCACCGCCTCCGGCCGCGCGAGAATATGTTCAATATGTCGCTTGCCGATGAGACCCGCTCCCATGACCGTCAGGCGGATGGGTGCACTCATGCGATTCTATACCTTCTTCTCATCGAGCAGCTTGGCCACGCGACGCAAGCCGAGCAGATAACCCTGAGTGCCGAAGCCTGCAATAACGCCATCAGCTCGTTTGGAAACGAACGAGTGGTGGCGGAATTCCTCGCGCTTGTGCACATTGGAAATGTGCACCTCGATCACTGTCCCCTCGAACGTGTTCAAAGCATCCAGGATGGCGACTGACGTATGGGTGAAAGCCGCGGGATTCATCACGACGCCGACAGCCGTCTCGCGTGCCTCGTGGATCCAATCGATCAACTCGTATTCTCTGTTCGACTGGTGAAAGCGTAGCTCCAGAGCGAGCTCCGTGGCTAGCCCCCGACAATCTCGCTCCACATCCGCAAGCGTCTCGTGGCCATAGATGTGGGGCTGACGCTTGCCGAGCAAATTGAGATTTGGCCCGTTGAGGACGTAGACAAGACGACTCATGGAATAACTCCGTTCAGTGATGGGCTAGGATCTCGCCAAGGAACTGCTTGGTGCGAGCGTGCTGCGGATTGCGGAAGAAAGCGTCGGGCACACCTTCTTCGATGATCTGCCCTTCAGCCATGAAGATGACGCGGTCGGCGACCTGGCGGGCAAAACCCATCTCGTGGGTGACGCAAATCATGGTCATGCCGTCGTTGGCGAGACCGATCATCGTGTCGAGCACTTCCTTGACCATTTCCGGATCGAGAGCCGAGGTCGGTTCATCAAACAGCATGACCTTGGGCTGCATGCAGAGAGCACGCGCGATCGCAACACGTTGCTGCTGACCGCCCGAGAGTTGAGCCGGATACTTCTCGGCCTGCTCACCAATGCGCACCCGCTCGAGATATTTTCGCGCGGTCGCCTCCGCATCGGTCTTGCCGATGCGGCGCGCGCGAATGGGCGCGAGCATGCAGTTCTGCAAGACCGTCATATGCGGAAAAAGGTTGAAGCTCTGAAAGACCATGCCGACATCCTGACGCACGACATCGATGGCCTTGATGCTGTCGTCCAGCCGATGACCGTTCACCACGATACTGCCCTGCTGGATCGCCTCCAGGCGGTTGATACAGCGTATCAGCGTCGACTTGCCCGAACCGGAAGGACCGCAGAGCACGATCTTTTCACCTCGGCGCACAGTGAGATCAACGTTGCGGAGAGCCTGGTACCCGCCGTACCATTTCTGCACGCCCTTCATTTCGATCAGGATCTGGTCCTGCATGGATTCGACCTCCGTTATCGGACGACGGCCAACGCGCCCAGCGCGTCGGCCGCTTGCAGTGACTATTGAACTGTGAACGGAACTCCGGGGACTGAGTCGGGGAAGATTGGCACGGGCGCCTTCATCCACTTGGCGTAGAAACCGGCCAATTTGCCATTGGACTTGATCTGGTCGATGAATTTGTTCGCCGTCTCGTTCCACTCCTTCTCTCCCAGGCGCGTGCAGGCCCCGTTGTACAAGGCGGTGAAGTGAAGCTTGGGCTCGAACCCAAGTTCCGGCTTTGCAGCGTTCAGACGCTGCGGGTAGAAACTGTTTGCGCCGACCGCCTGCACCTGACCCGAGAGCAGCGCCTGGATCGTGGCCGCGTCATCATCAAACCTGCGGATTTCGGCGCCCGCAGGAGCATTATTGGTGACTTGGGTGTCCTGCGTGGAGGAGCGTGGGACGCCGATAACGTACTTCCCCATATCGGCATTACTGTTGATCGGAGTTGCCTGGGCAGCGACCAGTGTAATCTCATTGGCAACATACGGTTTGGAATATTGTACCGCCTTCGCGCGCTCGGGCAGCATGGCCATGGTCGCGAACAGAATGTCCACCCGGCCTGTGGTCAGCGCCGGAATACGGTTGGCCACCGCCAGCGGGACGAACTCGGCCTTCACGCCGAGATATTCAGCGAAGGCGCGCCCCATGTCGGCATCGATCCCATCCTGCTTTCCCGAGCTATCGACATAGCCCCAGGGCGGATTATCGCCCTGAATGCCGATGACGACGACGCCCTTCTTCTTCACGTCCTCCAGCGTGCCCGCCTGCGAGCCGCCTGCGACAACGATGGCCGCGAGCGTCAGCAGCGCAATGCCGAGCTGGCGACGATTGAGCGAAAACAACATGAGTATCTCCTCCTGGTGATGGCTGTGTTTGATTGAGTAGGTGCGCCGAACCTACCTTTGACCGGCCAGGGCGAGCCTGGCCTCCACCCGACTGCCCCACCATGAGAGTGGCCAGCAGAGGATGAAATACATTGCGCCGACCACACCGAAGACGAGCAACGGCTGGTAGGTCTGGTTCGATACGATTTGACCGGCGCGGGCGAGTTCGATGAAGCCGACGATGGCAGCGAGCGAGGTGCCCTTGATGAGCTGCACGAGATAGCCGATGGTCGCCGGCAGCGCGATGCGAATGGCTTGCGGCAGCACGATGTCGCGCATGCGCGCGGAATAATGCAGACCGAGCGCCATTGCGGCCTCGGTCTGACCGCGAGGCACGGCCTGGATTGCGCCGCGCCAGATCTCGCCGAGAAAAGCCGAGGCGTTGACGGTGAACCCGATCGCGACCGCAACGAATGCCGACAGCTTCAATCCGAGGAGCGCCAAGCCGTAGTACACCACGAACAGTTGCAGCAGCAGCGGTGTCCCCTGGAAGATTCCGATATAGATCCGGACTATCCATTCCACACTCGTGCGACCGCAGGTGCGCAACAGTGCGACGACCAGGCCGGCGGTACAGCCACCGACGAATGCAACCAGCGTCAGGAGTACCGTCCATTGCAGACCACGCAGGAGGAAGCCGAACTCGGGAAGGCCGAAATGCGGTGTCATGATCTGTGCTCCTCAGCGCGTCGGATATGAGAAGAAGCGGTGAGAGATGATTGCGAAGCCCGCCATCAGCAGCCAGGAGATCGCGAGGTAGAGGAAAGTGACGAAGAAATAGACCTCGAAGCTGCGGAATGTGTCGCTTTCGATGCGCTGCGCCACCGACGTCAATTCATAGGCGGACACAGCCGAACAGATCGACGAGGTCAGCGTCAGCATGATGAACTGTCCCGTGAGCGAGGGATAGATCGCGCGAAGCGCGGGCTTGAGTACGATGGAACGGAATACCTGCCCTTTGTGCAGTCCGAGCGCGTAGCCGGCCTCGATTTGCCCTTTGTGAATCGATTGCACGCCGCCGCGGATGATCTCGATGGCGTATGCCCCTCCGTTCACACCGAGCGCAATAATGGCGGTGGCAGTCGGATTGAGCTTTACCCCGACGAGTGGCAGTGCAAAGAACAGAAAGAAGATCTGCACCAGGAACGGCGTGTTGCGCACGATTTCGACGAAGCCGATCACGATGGCGCGCAACCAGGCCGCCTTCGCATCGCGGGCTGCGACGCCCGCGACGCCGATGATCATTGCGAGCGTCATGCCAGCAAGCGCCAACCCCAACGTCCCCACGCAACCCCACAGCAACGCGGGCATTGCGTGCCAAACCACCGAGAAATCGAGCGTGTAGCCCATCTTGCGTTTCCTCTCGGGCGTTGTGCGTACCGCTCGCCCATCGGCCGGATGTCATCCTCCCAGGGATGCGAAAGTTGCGAAGAAGACGTCTGGATCAGGCGAGACGCCCGTGAACAGGCGGAATGCTTCGGTGCCCTGGAAGATTGCCATTCCGCCACCATCGACGGTGCGGCAGCCGAGGGTACGCGCCGCGCGCAGCAGCGCGGTCTCCAGCGGGAAGTAGATGATCTCAGCGACCCAGAGACCGGAACAGAGCATTGCCAGCGGCAGCGGCGTTCCCGGATACTTGTCCATGCCAATGGGCGTCGCGTTTACAATTCCGTCTGCGGCAGCCACGGCCGCTGCGACATCCCGGCCGACCCTCAAGCGCCCTTTGACAAATCGAGAGGACAAGCCGTCGACCACGCTCTGCGCCTTGGCCAAGTCGACGTCTATGATGGTCAGTTCCTGCACGCCAAGCTTCATGAGCGCGAAAGCAACCGCCGCGCCCGCGCCGCCTGCGCCGAATTGCACGACACGACCGAGTGGTGCACCTTGCATGCTGCGGCGAAAATTCTCGGCAAAGCCGAACCAGTCCGTGTTATGGCCGGTCATCCGGCCCTTTCTGACGACCACGGTGTTCACAGCGGCAAGCGCCTCCGCGTCGGGCGAAAGCTCGTCCAACAGTGGAAGGATCGCCTGCTTACAGGGATGGGTCACGTTCAATCCGTCAAAGCCCATCCGCCTTGCGGCCGTGAGCAATTCCGGTAACGCTTCGACCCCGAGGTTCAACTCGACCAGATCGATCTTCTTGTAGAGATAGCGGATGCCAGCGGCGTCTGCGGCCGCTTCGTGCATGGGCGGCGTGCGAGACGCCGAGATGCCGCTGCCGATCAGGCCGACGAGAAAACTGGGTTTGGGATGCATTGTCGGCGTCGTCCGTCAGCTCAATGGGACAGTCAATTCGGCGATGATCTGGGCCGTGCTCGGTCGGACGCCACGCCACCAGACAAAGGCTTCCGCCGCCTGCTCGACCAGCATGCCGACGCCGTCAGCCAACTTGGCCACGCCTTCAGTGCGGGCCGCTTGCAGAAAGGGAGTCAATCCTTTGCCATAGGCAAGTTCGTACGCCAGCTCCGCGCCCTGGAAGACATTGCTCGGAAGCGGCGGCATTTCACCTCGCAGGCTGGCAGAAGTCGCGTTGACCACGACGTCATAGCCCTCGGCAAGGTCGGCCAGTTCAGCGTAGCCGCTCACGATCAGGGGACCACAGCCGGCAAACTCTTCGGCCAATGCCACGGCTTTGGACAGCGTTCGATTGACGAGAACCAGCTCGGACGGTTGCTGGCGCAGAAACGGCAGTAACGCGCCACGTGCCGCTCCCCCAGCGCCGAGCATCAGGACGCGCCGGCCAACCATTTTGACGCCGAGATTGGCAGTGATGTCACGCGCCAGGCCGATTCCGTCGAAATTCTCGGCAATGATCCGATCGCCCTCGAACTTCAGGCAGTTTGCGGCACCTGCGCGTTGGGCGCTCTCTGAGAGCTCATTTGCATAAGCGAAGGCATCGAGCTTGAACGGGGCGGTGATGTTCAGCCCCTTGGCGCCCTCCGTCCGGAATTGATCAACCCGTGCGCTGAAGCCATCGATGGGCCCCTCGATCGCCTCATAGACGAGATCCTGTCCCATCATTTTGGCGAAAGTGCCATGGATGAAAGGTGACTTGCTGAAGCCGATCGGATTGCCAATCACCGCATAGCGATCGCTCATCGCTCACTCCTGCACTGCAGCTTCGTTGTAGAGCACGCCGTCGCGCACCATCGCGTCGACGGCTTCGGCCGACAGTCCCAGCGAGACAGCAATGCGACGATTGTCCTGTCCAAGCAGTGGCGCCGGAGTGCGCACCGTGGTGTCGCAATCGGAAAACCGGAACGGCAGGTTCGGCAGCGTTACCTTGCCGAGCACCGGATGCTCCTGCTCGACCAGCATGCCGCGCGCATGGATCTGCGGATCCCTCACGACCTCTTCGATGGTCTGCACGGGAGCGGACGGCACACCTGCTTCCTCGAGTGCCGCAAGACACGCATCTCGAGACGGCTGCGATAGCGTCCAATTGCGCACAATCTCCATGGCTTCAGCATAATGGGCGTTCCGCGCGGCGGGCTTGGCGAAACGCTCGTCCAATGCCAGCGTGTCTCCTCCAATCAGGCTCGCCAATCGTCGCCACGCATCATCGACTTGCGCAGCGATGACAAGATTGCCGTCCTTGGCCGGAAAGACGCCGTAAACTGTCGAATCCGGCTGTCCGCTGCCGGTTTGCTTCGGCAGGTCAGCGCCGCCCGAGAGGAAGTAACGCTGAACCGCATAGTCGTGCATCGAGACCATGCAATCGTACAGCGCCAGATCGATATGTTGGCCGCGCCCGGACGACGCACGGCCAACCAGCGCCGCATTGATAGCAGCGACGCCATGAATGCCAGTGTACATATCGGCCAGCGGCATCCGCAGCAGCGGCGGCGGTTCGCCGGGATTGCCCAGTTGCGCCAGCGCACCCGACATCGCCTCTGCGATCAGGCCGAAGCCCGGACGATCGGCATAGGGACCGGTATGGCCATAGGCGGAGACCGAGCAATAGATCAGCCTCGGATTCCGCGCTGATAGTGCTTTGTAACCGAGACCGAGACGTTCGAGTGCGCCGGGTCGGTAATTCTCGATGAAGACATCGGCCGTGTCGACCAGCTTCATCATCATGTCGAGACCACGCTCGTCGCGCAGGTCGATGCAAAGTCCCTGCTTCCCCATATTCTGCTGCAGGAAGTAGCCGGATTGTCCGTCCTTGAAATATCCATGGGCCCGGCCTGCGTCGCCCCCCTTTGGGCGCTCCACCTTGATGACCTCCGCGCCCATCGCGGCGAGGCAACGGCCCATGAACGGGCCGGCCAGGAAATGGCTGTAGTCGATGACGCGAATGCCTTTGAGCGGCAGATCTTGCGCGGTCATGCCTGCTCTCCTGCAGCGCTGGTCTTCGGGCGCATCGGGATCATCAGCCGATGCTCACCTAGCTGAACGACCTCGCCGCGCTGATTGATGAGTTCCGAAGGCAGCACAACGATGCCCCACCCATCCCTCTTTGTGCCGCGCATTGAACCAACGCGGAACTTCACATGCACGGTGTCCCCGAGCTTGATCGGCAGCTTGAAATCCCATGTCCAGCCCAGCGACATTCCCGGGAGGAACCGGTAGGCGGCACGCGTTTTCAATCCGTCAGCGAGCGACAGACCAAACAACCCATGCGCGACGCGGGTGCCGAACGGCGTTGTCTTCGCGTACTCCTCGTCGACATGGACCGGCGTGAAATCGCCCGTCAGTTCGGCATAGGCATTCACCATTGCTTCGGTGACCGTCACCGAGGGGGTTACGCATTCATCGCCGACCTTGGCATCGTCCCAGTAGCGCTCATCTGTCATGTCGCGTCTTCCTCTAGGCACGGGGATTGATCGCCAGGGCGGCTTCCACGGCGCCTGCGCTGGCTTGCAAGATTTCGACGTTGAGCCCGCCCGGCAGCTCGAGCCAGTTCGGCCCGGCGGGCAACGCTTTGGCGGCCCAGGCGGCGGCACGGGTGAGCACACCCTCGTAATCGTCGACCATGATGCCGAGATGGGCGAGACGCCCCTCTGGTCCGACGAAATTCGGATCTTCGATGAGTTGCACGCTTCCGAGCACCCAAACCTGACGCGGGCGCGTACCATCGGCGGGTTGCTCATCGCGAATGGCGAGACCAAGCACCTCACGAAAGAAGTCGACGTGACGATCAACGTCCGGCACGCGGATCGCGACGTGTTCGACATAAGCGCGGGGCAATGACATCTCAGGACTTTCCAGGATAGTCGCTGCGGGCGTATTCGATGCCCTTGACCAGCGCGACGAGGGTGGAATTGACGGGGGTCGGCACGCTGAGCTTGGCGCCCCAGCGCACGACGGAGCCGTGGATGTAGTCAACCTCGGTGAGATTGCCGGACTGCAAACTCTGCAACATCGACGTCTTGAACTCGGGCGGCAGTCCAGCGGACGCCATCGACCAGGCGCGTCGCGGATCGGTAATCGAGATCTTCACGCCAGCAGCTTGCGCGACCGAGATGCCCTCCGAGATTGCGGCCAGCGCGCAATCTTCCAGAACCGGCAGCGAATACAGGCCGCCATAAGTCAGCCCGGTCACGGCGGTAATTCCTCCTCCGGCGACGTTGATGAACAACTTGTCCCACATCGTGCCCAAGATGTTGTCGCTGAGCAGCGTGAGAATGCCGGCGCGATTAAAGGTCTCGGAGATTCGCTGCGCACGTTCTGTCAAGCGCCCATCAAGCTCGCCGATGATGGTCTCCTTGCCGATGACCCCGGAACGAACATGACCAGGGCCGAGCAGCACACCGCCGACGTAGGTCTTGCCCGCCACGACCCGGTCACGACCAACCTCCTCCGACAGGATGTCCTCGTGACCAAGACCGTTCTGAAGCGACATCACGACCGTCCGCGGCCCGATGATCGGCGCCGCGGCACGGATGGCATCCCGCGTGTGGTAGGATTTGACGAGGATAATGACGAGGTCCGCTTCTACGCCGACCTGAGCCGCGGAGGTGCAAGCAGTGACCTTCACGACGGTCTCGGCGCCATCTTCGAGTATTCGCAGGCCACCGGCATTGATTGCGCCGACATGAGCCTGGAACGGATCGATCAGCCAGACCTCGGCCCCGCCGCGCGCCAACGTACCGCCGATGGTCGAGCCCAAGGCTCCCGCTCCGATAAAGCAGATCCTCATCCGAACGCTTCTCCCGCGCCATTCTCGGCGTTGGAAGCATCGTAGCTGGCGGCTCGATATTTATATATGTTATGATTCTTATATCCGTTATTGTGAATTGCAATGAAGCACCAGGATCACACCGAGACCAACCTGCTGGACCCGCGCCTTCTCAGGCTCTTCGATGCATTGTTCACCACTGGCAGCGTCACCAGGGCAGCCGAAAAGCTCGGCCAAAGTCAGCCGACCATCTCGATCTGGCTGGCCCGCCTGCGTGCGGAACTGGACGATCCGCTCTTCATCCGGTCAGCGAAGGGCATGCTGCCGACGCCGCGCGCCGAGGCTCTCATCGGCACCGCGAGGCAGGCGCTGGAAATGCTGCGTCGCCTTGCCGAGCTTCGCACCGATTTCGATCCGACAACCGCAAAGCGCCGTTTTGCCATCTGCATGACGGACGGAAGCCACGTCACGCTGCTTCCGTCCATTCTCGCCCACGTCCGCCGCGTTGCCCCAGGCGTTCGTATCGAGGCGACACAGATTGGCGCCGACACTCCACGCATGCTGCAATCCGGTGAAGCCGACATGGCGCTCGGCTACATCTCGGATCTCGATGCTGGACACTTCCAACAGGCGCTGTTTCCGCAGGATTGGGTCTGCCTCGCGAACGCAAAACATGCTCGGATCCGCGACCGCATCACGGCAAAGGATTTCAGGCGTGAGGCTCACGTCCTCATTCGCTCCGGCACTGGACATCAGTTGCTCGCGGGCGCGCTGCAGGAGCAGAAGATAGTCCTCGACGTTGCACTGGAGTTGCCCGGCTTTTTGGGGCTACCCGCAATCGTCGGAACGACTGACCTGCTTGCTACCCTGCCAAGGCACATCGGCGAAACCCTGGCTCACTATTACGGACTGCGCGTGCTCAACTGCCCGCTGCCGATTGCCGGCTTCACGGTGAAGCAATATTGGCACGCCCGCTTCCATCACGACCCGGCAAGCCAATGGCTGCGTGGCCTCTGCGCGGAGCTTTTTCAACAGCAGGAAGTACGCGGTCTGCATCGTTCCGGTCGGCCGAAGAAACGAGTGCCTCGCGATTTGCAGTCGCAATGAGCTTGTTGAGATCGGCTTTCGGGTAACTTGCCCTACGACCGAAGCTTAACGCCCGGCTCTGCGCACCATGTCGAATGGGGTGAGATACAGGACAAAGGAAACTTCACCCGCAGCGATCTGCCCGTGCACCGTCCCGCCACGAAAGATATCGCGCGAGACCCGTTCTATTCTCGGCCACCATTTCGCGAAGGTATTGGGAAGCAAGAACTCTTATTTGGTGGACGCACCAGGGCTCGAACCTGGGACCCGCTGATTAAGAGTCAGCCACGGGTCAAATACAATCAATGACTTATGGATCGCACTGCTGCCCTTATCCGACCGCAAATGGGCATTCGTCGCACACCACATTCCACTCCCACCTACAGGATTGGAGCCGGTCGAGATCCCTTGACGAACCTAAGAGCTGATCCGGTTCGGCTGGAATCGCAATCGCGCCAGCGGATTTACCGCCGCGCCAGATCGGTGGCGTTGCGATGCGTCGGGGGTTCGAGTCAGGAGGCCGCTACCGCTTTTCCCTTGTCCAGACCGGAGACATAGGTAACAGGTCGTACCTAAGACATGGGTGACAACCTCGTGCCGAACGGGTTGTC